>DASWQQ010000284.1:0-12694 GCA_036403615.1 Candidatus Dormiibacterota bacterium
CTTCGCCCATGCCCGCTTCGGCGACCCTGGTAACACTGAAGTCCTGGACAGCCAGCGAGCCCAGCACGCTGCCGTAGAGCATCGCCCGGCGTAAGACAGCTTCATCGACAGTGCCCGCGCGGGCGATCGCCCCCAGGAACCCGCCGGCAAAGGCGTCGCCCGCCCCGGTCGGATCCTTGATGGACTCCAGCGGTAAGGCCGGCGCAGCGAAGACTCGGTCACCCGTGAACAACAGGGAACCGTTCTCGCCCCGCTTGATGATGACCGCGCGAGGCCCAAAATCGAGGATGGCGCGGGCGGCCGAGGGAAGAAAGCGGTGGCCGGTGAACTGGACCGCCTCCTCATCATTCATCAGGACGCAGTGCACCCGGCGGAAGAGCCGCTCCAGTGCCGGCAGCGCCGTATCCAGCCAGAGCTTCATGGTGTCGCAGGCGATGAATTCGGCATGGCGAGCCTGGGAAAGGACCTCGAGCTGCAGTTCCGGCTGGATGTTAGCGAGGAAGACGAGCTGCGAGTCCTGGTAGCGGTGCGGGAGCGTCGGGTGAAAATCCCCGAAGACGCCCAGCTGGGTGTCCAGCGTGAGGCGCTCCTCGAGGCGGAGACCGGTGTAGCGGGCGGTCCAGCGGAAGGTCTTACCAGGCCTGACCTGCAGGCCGTTGAGGTCGATCCGGCGCGACTCCAGGAGCTGGCGGTGCTCACCCGGAAAATCCTCGCCCACCACCGCCACCAGCCGAACCGGCGCGAAGAGCGAGGCGGAAAGGCAGAAATAGCTGGCTGCCCCGCCGAGAACTTCTGAGGCGGACTCGGCGGGAGTCTGGACAGCGTCGAGCGCGACGGAGCCGACAACCAGTATCGGCTTGATCTCTGGCATCAGAACTTGAGGTGCGACACGACGTTGTATTCGGTCAGGTTCTCGGCGCCCTTGAGGAATTTCAGCTCGATCAGGAAGGAGATACCGACGACCTTGCCGCCCAGTTGCTCAACGAGGTTGGCGGTCGTCCGAGCTGTTCCACCGGTGGCAAGCAGGTCGTCGATGATCACGACCGGCTGCCCCGGCCTGACGGCATCCTTATGGATCTCGAGTACTGCCGAACCGTACTCCAGGGCGTAGGCCTCCGAAATCTTCTGGTGCGGCAGCTTCCCCTCCTTGCGAACCGGCACGAAGCCGGCGTTGAGTAGGTAGGCGAGCGCGCCACCGAAGATGAAACCGCGCGACTCGACGCCAACCACCAGCTCCACGGATTTGTCCCGGTAGGTCCCGGCCATCAGGTCGACCGCCTGGCGAAAGGCCTGGGCATCCTGCAGCAGGGTGGTGATGTCCTTGAAGAGAATGCCCTCCTTGGGGAAGTTCGGAACATCCCGGATCTTCCCCGCCAGGGCGCGGGCAATGGAATCGTCCGCGGGGACCCCTCCGCTCACGCCCAGCAGTCTAAAGCAGCCCTCTCCGTTGCATCTACCAGGATGCGTCTACCTGGCATTCGAACCAGCGCCGCGACCATGGGACTGGGCCTGGTGGCCGCCAGCCTTGGGTTGCTCGGCGCGGGTGCCGGTGGCCCTGGATCAACCCGTTATGAGCTTGTGGCGCCGTTGCTATCGGCCGACGGTAAAACGGTCTATGCGTGCTTTAGCTACGACCTGATGGGCGGTTGCGCTGGCGTTCGCGTGCGCGGCGCGGACATCCGCCAAATCCCGACGGTTCAGGGCTACGCGGGCAGCCCCGCCCTGGAGACGCCGCCCGTCCGGCTCGTGGGCAGATGGGAACAGGGGGCGCTGACGCTGACCGAACTGCCGGAACCCGCTGGCGCCCGAACGTCGCTACCCGACCTTTGCACCCAGCCAATCGGCTCTCAGCCATCCGCCGGCGCTGCGGCGTTGCAGGACAGGCTTGTGGTTGACCCCGCCTTTGACAACGGCAAAATCCTGTTCCTCGAGTCCTTGCCCTGCGAACAAAGGCTTGAGCTACTGGTCGCGGTTGCAGACCCAGAGACGGTCAGCTACCTGGAAAGTCGATATCCCGGGGTTGTCGTGACAGGTTGGCTCCAGCCGATCAGCGGTTGGTGAAGCTGGCGCGGAGGATACTCAACTCCTCGGCGTTGAGCGCGCGGAACACAATCAGCCCGCCAAGGTAGACGATCACGGCGAGTGGTACCACCAGGAGCAGCGTCAACGAGCGCGCGACGTAAACCGCCGCGCCCATGATCGCGACGCTGATCAAAACCGGGGCGATGCTACGAATGATGGGAAGGGCGACAAGGTGCCGCCGCAGCAGCCACCAGCCTCCTGCGAACAGTGCCAGCTCCGTCAAGGTCGAGGCAACGGCCGCGCCGAGATAGCCGAATGGGGGAATGAGCGCCAGGTTGAGAATGGCGTTGACGGCCAGGGTTGCCAGGGCAAGCCGGGTGAAGTCCGCCTGACGGTTGATGGCGGTGAGGGTGTAGATGAAGGCGTTGTTGACGAAGAGCAGGGCGATTGACGGAGCAAGGATCTGGAGTGCCGGAATGGACTGGTCGAAGCCGCGGGTCAGGTGGACGATCGACGCCGCCGTGATGGCGATCCCTACGGCAAGCGGCAGCGCGACGATGGCCAGCATCTTGTAGGACTTTTCGTAGGCGAAAGCGAGTCTGCGCTGGTCACCCCTGGAAAGCATCGCCAGGGCGGGGAAGACGGCGCCCATGGCCGACTGCGGGATCCAGGCGACGGCATCGACGTACTTGTTCGCTGCCGAGTACCAGCCGACCACCTGGAAGTTCTTCAGTACCTGGAGCAGGACGATGTCGAGCTGCGCATAGATGGTGGTGATGGTGAAGCCAAGCGCGAGCGGCAGACCGGCAAGCAGCAGCCTGCGCAGCAGCGTTAAATCGAAGCGCGGAGTAATCCTTTCCTGCCAGCGCCAGCGAAGTACCGCCAGGGTGAACAAACACGTAAACAGGTAGCTGGCGGTGTAGACCCAGAGAAATACGTCCCAGGTCGCATTCGCCCGGATTGCCAGAAGCGTCAGGGCGAGCAGGACCAGCGCCTCGACCACGATGGCGATCGCCTCGTAGAGGAGCTGGCCGCGGATGTAGAACGCACCGCGCAAGAGGCTCGAGTAGCTGGTGGTGACGAGCAGGACAAAGCCCGCGATCGTGTAGGGAAACAACACCGGGCTGAGTAGGCGGAGTAGGGCGGCCAGCACGACGAGGGCTACCACAGCCAGTGCCAGGCGGGCGCTGACCAGGTTGCCGAGGTAGCGACGGAAGAGCTCTCGATCGCGCGAGACATCGCGGATGAAGATCGTCTGCAGGCCGAGGTCCGCGATCACGCCCACCAGGGTGACGTAGACGACCATGGCGGCGAATCGACCGTAACGCTCGTCGCCGAGGTGACGCCAGAGCAGAACCACGACCAGGAAAACTGCGATCTTGGCAAGGGCGCGCGCCGCCACGACGAGCACGCTGTTGCGCAGCGTGCGGCTGGCGAGGCGCGAACTCATCGGCGCGATTCTAGCCCCAAATCCTCGCCCTCTCCCGGAACTTCCAGGGCCCTCCGCCGTTTTACCTGTGAATGGTGCGACGAGTCCTTGCGGGATGCGTGCTTGCCCTGGCCTTGGCGGCGTGCGCCACCAGCCCCGGGATGATCGCGCCGGCCAGCGGCAGGCTGGCGGGGCACGTCTCAACCCGCACCTGCGGCGGGGCCGCCCGCGATGAACAGTCCTCTTGCCGCTTTCATCCCAACGCCGGCGTAAGACTGGCGTTCAAGTCGGTAGCGACCGGCAAGACCTCCTTCGCAACCACGGATGCAAGTGGTGGTTATTCGATCGGCCTTCCAGCCGGGGATTACCTTGTCGGTCCGTCGGACGAGGCCTCGCTCGGCCCGACCCACAGGGGAGGGCCACGGCTGGTGACGGTCGGCGCCGGAAAGACGGTGACCGAGGATTTCAGCTACACGATCCAATTGCTGTAGCTAACATTCGGGGATGCCGGACCAGGTTCTGAAGCCGCGCGTGTTCAGCGGCATCCAGCCGAGCGGCGGGCTGCACCTCGGCAACTATCTGGGTGCGATTCGCAACTGGGTTCGCGACCAGGACCGCTACGAGAACATCTTCTGCATCGTGGACCTGCACGCCATCACGGTGCCGCAGGAGCCCGCGGCGCTGCGCGAGAACACGCTTGACCTGGCAGCGGTTTACCTGGCAAGCGGCATCAAGCCGGCGCAGGCCATGTTCGTTCAGTCACACGTGGCGGCCCACTCCGAACTGGCCTGGATCCTCGATTGCTTCACGCCCATGGGTTGGCTCGACCGGATGACTCAGTTCAAGGAGAAGAGCGGTAAGGAACGCGAGCGGGCCAGCGCGGGCCTCTACACCTACCCGGCGCTGATGGCAGCGGACATCCTTCTCTATGACACCCGGTACGTGCCGGTAGGCGAGGACCAGCGCCAGCACATCGAGTTGACACGCGACCTCGCGCAGCGCATCAACCAGCGATTCGGCGAGGTCTTCACCATGCCCGAGCCGATGATCCGCGAGGCGGGCTGCCGGATCATGGGTCTCGATGACCCCGACAAGAAGATGAGCAAGAGCCTTGCGACGAGCTCGCCCGGGCACGCCATCTTCATGCTCGATCCGCCCGAGGTGATTCGAAAGAAGGTGGCACGGGCGCAGACAGACACGCAGCCCTCGGTCCGGTTTCCCGCCGGCCCAGGCGTAACCAACCTGCTGGAGATCTACCGGACGATCAGGGACTCAGATCTTGAGACGGTTCGCTCGGAGTTCGAGGGCAAACCGTACAGCGCGCTCAAGCAGGCGGTGGCCGAGGCTGTGATCGGGGCGCTGGCGCCGATCCAGGAACGGTATCGCGAGATCCGAAAGGACGACGCGGCCCTGATGGCGCAACTGCGCCAGGCTGCCGAGCGACTAACCCCGACAGCCGACGCCACTCTGCGCCGGGTGCAGCAGGCGGTCGGCCTACGCTGAAAGAGGGCATCGCGGGCCTCTTTCCGGCACGCGCCCTTGCGGGTGGATGCATCGCCGCCGTGGTCACCATTGCCCGGGTCGAGCACAGTGTCCTGACCCGCGGAGCGGGGGGACTCTTCAACGACTTCTATGACTACTGGGCGGCCGGAGTGCTGCTCAACCGTGGCGGAAACCCATACGACATCGGCGCGCTGACAGCGGTTCAGCGAGCCGCGGGCGTTCATACGGAAACCGGAAGCGGGTACTCGTACCCGGTCTTCTTCGGGCACCTGATGCGGCCACTGGCGCTGCTGCCCATCAACGTCGCCGCCATCGTATTCTCGGCATTAAGCGCGCTCTGCTTGCTCCTGGCGGTCGGCCTCCTGCTCGGCGCCATCCCCAGGCTGACGTGGCCGGTTGCCGTACTCGGCGGTGTCGCGACCGGCCTCTTTCCACCCGTTATCGGTTCGCTTTACTTCGGGCAGGCGAACCTGATCGTGTTGGTCTTTCTGGCCATCTCATACAGGTCTGTGAGGCCGGGGACCATGCTTGCCGTTGCGAGCGCGATCAAGCTTTACCCGGTTACAGGCTTTCTCGCCGCGGCAACCCAGCGCCCACCAGCGTGGCAGCGCCTCCGGTATGGCGGCGGCCTTTTGCTGGTATTTCTGCTCCTTCAACTACCCGGAAACTATTCCGTTTACTCGAGAGCTAACTACTTTCTCGGCCCAGACACCTACTGGAGCAATGAGTCGATCAACGGTTGGCTGAGCCGGCTCGGGATCGATTCGACGTGGACTCATGCCCCCTTGCCCGGCCTGCCGGTTGAGCCTCTCATGCTCGCGCTGACGCTACTGCTGAGCCTGGTGACGGTCGCTATCCTGTGGAGAGCCGCCGGCCGCCCCTGGGAAGGCGCGCTCGCTTTCAGCATCTGGCTGGGTGTCGTCATCGCTCCCAAGAATTCCCTCTGGAACTTCACGCCGCTACTGCTTTCGCTGGTCTTTCTCTGGACACAGCTTCGAGGGCGCTGGTGGATCTTTGCCATCGGCGCGATCGCGTGGTTGCTGCTGGAGTTGCAGGCGCAGCTCGACAGTTCGCGCGAAACGATCTACCAGGCCAGCGCCGCACTGACCTGGCTGTCATCGGTCGGGCTCTATGGCGCCCTCATCATCGGCGCCCTGAACGCCTACGTGCTGCTCTCCCCGGCCCAGGTCAGGCCGCCCCTTCGGCGACCTTCTCCGTGACCTTGTACTCGAGATACATGCCGAGCATGAGGCGACTCTGCGCCTCGAGCGCGGGGAGCACGCTGAAGAGCAGCCCTACCGGCGGGTAGCTGGCCAGTTGCAGGTAGGCCCAGACCCGACGCATGTAGCTCCAATTTTTCGGCATCGGGGGATTGATCCGCCTCTCAACCAGGATGAGCGCCGCTACGTTGAGAAAGGCGATGTTGATCAGAACGAATGCGATCGCCGCCAGGCCTTCGGCGTGATCGGCGAGGTTCCAGTCCACCTGGAGGAGCCGCGGCAGGGCGGCGCCGAAGAGAAGCAGCACGGGCATGGTCGTCCAGGTGAGGTGGTTGAAGACCATGTAGCCGTAGCGGCGCGCCCGCAGCCAGGGGGAAATCTCATGATGGTCGAGGAGCCTCAGCGTCACGTAGGGGATATCGCTGACGCCCCAGGCCCAGCGCTTGATCTGGTTGTACTGGTTGGCATGCGTCTTGGCCCGCTCCCAGGGCCAGAAGCCCTGGTCGGAAGCCTCCGGCGCGTCCCCGAAGATGGGCAGGAAGACCGGCACCATCTTGAGCCGGCCGCTGGTGTGGAAGAACGACTTCCAGTAGAAGCGCGAGTCCTCCGGGATGACGTCGTCGTCCCAGTAGCCGACCTTCTCCACCAGGTCGAGGGACATGGAGTAGCTACTGAAGGCGAGCATCCGGTCGGGGCGTGACTCGAGGAACATTTGCCACTGGGTGCAGGCGCTCGCCATCACCCGCACGACGGTGGGGACCCGCCAGAGGTTGTTGTGAAACATCGGGATCGGTTGAAAGATGCACTCCAGCCGGTTCTCTTCCAGCAGGTAGTGATAGGTCACGTAAGCAAAGTACTGGCGGTGGACGCGGAAGTCAGAGTCGAGGTCGGTCAGGATGACGTGTTTGGGGTCGAGCCTAAGCGCGTCCAGCTCACGCTTCAGCGCCGGGCCGCCGTAGGCCATCGCCGCCGATTTGCCTACCACGATCCCAGGGAGCAGGGGATCCTTGATATGAAAGAAGGCTCGCAAGCGGGGTCCGAACTCTTCCTGCAGCTTCCTGACGTTCTCCCAGCCGGCCCGGTCCGTCTCGCGCGTGATGATGGCAACGATCTTGTTCTCGACCGGGTAGTCGGCTTCCGCGATCGCCTTGACTGTTTCCCGGAGGATCGGATAGGGCTCGGTGTAAGTCGGTATCAAGAGGGCATGGACGATCTCATCAGCGCGCGGTCGGGCCGCGTCTGCCGGCAGGGCCTGGCACTTAGCCCACCAGTCCTCCTTGATCGCGGTCTTCATCCGGAGGTAGGTACGGCGGATGAAAACGACCACCATCGCGGTCCGGATCACCCAGTAGGTCTCGAGCGCAAAGATCGCATAGGCGACGTACTGGGCAAAGACCAGCGAAGCCAGCACGGGCGCGAGGATGATGCTCCAGGTCAGCGCTCCCGGCGCCACCTCGAGGATCCGCTGGGCGCGCCGCCGCCCAGGCGTCAGTAAAGCTGCTCTTGCCACCCGTTCCTCAAAAAGCTTCTTGATTCTAGTCGCCAATTCCCGGGTCTACCGGGCCGCCTGGAGCGTAATTTCGACGCCGTTTGGCTGGAGACGGGATTGGCGGTATACTGGTGCGGGTCCAACAGGCCTCAGCAGTTGCGCCTGTCCGACGCGCCGCCGAGGGGTGATAGCCGTCGGCCCACCTGTGGAAGCCAGGCCCAATCTATGCGCCACAAGGAGCGCCATTGACCTTACGGTTGCCGCCTGTAGTTGCGGGGTCGCCGTTTGCCCACCGGGCGCCGGACGTCACCGCCGTGCAGCTGAACGTCTGCGCCGCCGCCGGTAGCCAGGCCGAGACCCTGCTCGCCCACCTGGAGCAGGACGCCTTGATCCAGCTCCTGAAGAACGCCACCGAAGGAGACGGCTACGTCGACATCCGCCACTCTCCCGTGCGCTACACGCTGAACTTGCAGAAACGATCTGAGACCAGCATCGAGCGGTTCGGTCTGGTCGGCCAGCTCTACGGGCTTGCCGGCCGCGACCTGGCCTTCGTCGTGGAGCGGGTCCAGCCCGACCCGGATCCGACCAAGGACGCCGGAGACGTGTTGACGATCGAGGTCGCCGAGGTGGCGACCGCCTCGGCCCCCTATCTACCGGAAGACGATTGGGTGCGGCGCCAGCTGACCGCCCTCGACGAGGCTGCCCAGCTGGCGCTCGTCCTGGCCGGCCAGGCCTTCGCCAACCACGAGCGGCACTGGCTCGCCTGGCAGGCGGAGCAGGACGCCCGTCCTTACGAAGTTGAGTCGGAAGGCTTCGTCTGCAGCAAGTGCGACAGCCTGCAGGTCAACGGCTCCAAGTGCACTGTCTGCGGCTCGACCAATGGCGACCGCGCCGCCGGCGCACTGATCGTTCTTGCTCGCAGGGGAAGCTTTAAGGAAGGCGACCGGGTAATCATCAAGGCCGGCCACGGCTCCGAGCGGGAAGGGACCCTGCTGCACGCCGAGGGCGGTGGGCGACGCTGGCTGGTAAAGCTCCGCGAGGAAGGCATGCTCGGCCCGGGAACCATCCGACCGCAACCCATCACCGCCGTGGTCGAGGTGCAGCAGCGCACCTTGAATGGTTTCCCTGCGGGTGACATCAGCCTTCGGCGGGTCGCGGCGCTCTTGATCGCACCGGACGAGGTGCTCCCCCCCGGGAGCGCCGAGATGGCGCCGCTCGACCAGCGGCTCAACCCGAGTCAACGACGAGCGGTTTCCAGTGCCGTCAACCTATTCCCCGGGAGTATGCAGCTGGTGCAGGGCCCGCCCGGCACCGGCAAGACAACCTCCATCGTGGAAACGGTCCGCCAGCTGGTCGCCCGCGACCCGAACGTCAGGATCCTGATGAGCTCGCATGCCAACACCGCTGTCGATAACGCCCAGGAGCGACTTCAGGGCTTTGATTCGCTGCGGATGGTCAGGATCGCCGAGCCGGAGAAGGTCGACCCCAAGTTCCGCGCCAGCATCGTCGAGGCGGACGACCCGCGTGTTCGGAGCGCGCACGTGGTCTTCGGCACCGTCAACCGTATCGCCCTCGCCTGCAAGGAAGCCGAGATGTTCGACTGGCTGATTCTCGACGAGGCGAACAAGGTCCGCTTCACCGAGACCCTGCCGCTGCTTCGGCTCGCGCCGCGCTGGTTGCTCGTAGGCGACCACCGCCAGCTGCCCCCGGTTCTCGACGAAAGCGCCGCCGCTTTTCCGGTTGATGGCGACGAGGCGAAGACGCTGGTGCGGGACGCCAGCTTCTTCGAGCTGAGCTGGGCCGTCGTCCCGGAAACCAACCTCGTGATGCTCGACGAGCAGTACCGCATGGCGGCACCCATCGGCAGCTATGTCTCGGTCGCCTCCTACGACGGCCGGCTGCGCAATTCACCTGAGATGGCGGCCCTGCGCTCGCCTCTCCCCTGGCCTTTCAACCGAAACCTGACCTGGCTGACCATTCGCGGTCGGGAGAAGAAGGGCGGGTCGGGTAGCATCTCGAACCGCGCTGAGATCGAAGCCGTCGGTCGTGTTGTCCGCCACCTCCAACGGCTTGGCCTCGACCAGCTGCGCGTGGCCGTGATCGCGATGTACCAGGACCAGGTGACCCAGCTCCGGCGCGAACTTCGCATGGTGGCGCTGCCAGGCCTGGCGGTCGACACCGTGGACGCCTTCGAAGGCGAGGAGGCCGACGTTGTCATCCTGAGCCTGGTACGCAGCAACGAAGCGGAAAGAATCGGGTTTTTGAAAAAGGCGCAGCGGCTCAATGTCGCCATCTCCCGCGCCAAGCAGTTGCTGGTGGTGGTCGGCGATATCGAAACCATGACAGGCCGCGAGGGCCAGGATCTCTACCGACCGTTGTTGGAGCACGTAGAGCGGGAGGGTCGGGTGGCTGGGATCGGGGCCCTGCACGCCATGGATGCGGCGGTTGGCGCACGTCGCGCCGGCGGAAGACGCCAACCCCGACCGGGAGCTCCTGGAAGACCGTCGCGGCGGCGGCGGCGGGGCGGGTTTGGCACGCGACCGCCGCTTGCCCCGGGGACCGCCCCACAACCGGCTGCAACTGCCGACGGTGTTGCGCCAGCCGCGACCGACACGGCAGCAACGCCAGGTCGCAAATTCCGGCGGCGCCGGGGCAGACGCCGGGGCGGGTTCAACGCAGCTAACGGGTCACCAGCCGCCAATGGTGCCTCGGAGGGGGCAGGGTCGACATCGGCCGACTCGGGCGACCATGCAGGCTCCGACACCGCGCAACGGCGGGAGCCGGCCGTCCAGGCAGCCGAGCGACCGGCCTGACCAACTCCGCCGCGCAACCGTTCCTGGACCTGGTCGACTGGCGCCGCCGGGTCGGCGACCTCTACCGCCTGCGCGGGGAAGACTCCTTAAAACGCTTTCGGGTGCAGCGAGACGAACTCTTCCGCTCGCATCCTCAATCCCCTATCCCGGCTGGGGGCCGGCACAGCTTCAACGGGCTCGATTACTTTGAGCCCGACGCCAGCTACAGGATCAGATGCAAGCTGGAGTCGGTAAGTGAGGGTGCGCCGATCGAGATCGACACCGGCGGCGAGGATGGCGTGATCCGTTACCGGCGCGCCGGCGTGGTGCATTTTCAGCTCCACGGCGTCCAGTGCCGGCTTACCGTTTTGAGCCTCGTCGGCTACGGGGGTGGTCTCTTCCTCCCCTTTCGCGACGCCACCTCCGGGCGAGAAACCTACGGCGGCGGACGCTACCTCTTCGATACCGTAAAAAATACCGACGGCCTGGCGCTGACGGTGAGCGCGGGCTCGGCCGAGATCACCATCGACTTCAACTACGCCTACAACCCCTCCTGCGCCTATGACGCCCGCTGGGCCTGCCCGCTGGCACCGGCGGAGAACAAGTTGCAGGTTGGCGTTGCCGCCGGCGAAAAGGTCTTCTCGGCTGAGTGAGTAGGACAGTCCTGATCACAGGCGCCTCAAGTGGCATCGGTTTCGAATTCGCGCGCCTGTTCGCTGGCGAGGGCTTTGCTTGCTTGATAACCGCGCGCCGTGTAGACCGTCTCGAGGCGCTCGCGGAGCAACTCCGGCGGGAGCAACAGGTACGGGTCGATGTCATCCCCGCGGACCTGGCTGATCCGGCGAGCCCGGATCGGATTTTCGCCGCCGTCGGTGCTGCGGGACTCACCGTCGATGTGTTGGTCAACAACGCCGGCTTTCCAACCTACGGGTACTTTGCCGGGTTGGATATCCGGACCGAGCTCAACGAACTGCAGGTCAACGTTGTGGCGCTCACCCATTTGACCAGGCTCTTCCTTCCCGGCATGGTCGCTCGGCATGAGGGACGGATTCTCAACGTGGCTTCCACCGCGGCCTTCGAACCCGGCCCGCTGATGGCGGTCTATTACGCCAGCAAGGCATACGTGCTCTCTTTTTCAGAGGCCATTGGAAACGAACTCGTGGGGAGCGGCGTGAGCGTCACGACGCTCTGTCCCGGAATCACTCGGACCGGCTTCCAGGCCGCGGGCGCGATGGAAGACTCGCGCCTGGTGCAGGGCCGGATGGCCGATGCAGCGTCCGTGGCGCTGGCCGGCTATCGCGGGGTCATAGCGCGCAAGAGCGTGGTAATCCCTGGCTTCAGCAACAAGCTGGTGCCGCTTGCCGTCAGGCTGGCTCCCCGATCGGTTGTAACTCGAATGGTTCGACGAGCCCAGGAGCGCGTCCGTTGACCCGGCAAGCAGTGGTCGGAATGCCCTCGGCAGGACTCGAACCTGCGACGCCCGCCTTAGGACGGCGGCGCTCTGGTCCCCTGAGCTACGAGGGCGCGGGAGCGATCTACTGGAGAGGGTATCATTGGCAATTGCCGATCGGGGCGTAGCTCAGCCAGGTTAGAGTGCTCGGTTCGGGACCGAGAGGTCGGAAGTTCAAATCTTCTCGCCCCGATGCCTTTCGGGTACAAGATGGGCGCGTATAGACAAAGCCCAGCTTTGAGCGCATAGTGACGTATCCGGTCTAATCCGCCGGTCCCTTTCGACCTTCTCAGAGGGTCTGGACTACGGATCCCCGGTGGCAGGGGAGGACCGTCCAGTGAAGCCGAGCTACCTTGGCGCTTGGGTCGCGCGCGTCCGGAATTCGCGGCTGCTCTCATCGGCGATCGTCGGGGCGGCGGTCCTAGTGGCCGCCGGAACGATTGGCGTCGCGGATACGGGAACCGTCGCGTACAACGGCTGCGAGAACGTTGCCACGGGCGTGATCCGGTTGCTGACGAACACCAGCCTCCCCGCACCTTGGAACCAATGTCTCAACAGTGCCAATACCAGCCCGCTAGCAGTCACGCTTCTGGCCGGCCAGCCGAAGTTGCTGGAGGTGGGCATCACCTGGAATCAGCAAGGGGCTTCGGGATTGCAGGGGCTGCAGGGTATTCAGGGCCTTAAGGGCGATCAAGGCACCCAGGGTCTTCGAGGTTTGCAGGGTATTCAGGGGCTCACGGGCAGCCAGGGCCTCCAGGGACTGCAGGGCCTCAAGGGTGATCAGGGCTT
>DASWQQ010000285.1:0-4817 GCA_036403615.1 Candidatus Dormiibacterota bacterium
CCGGTACTGCCACCGCTTCGTTACATAGGTCAATTGTTGGACGGCTATCTCGTCGCCGAGGCGCCCGGGGCGGCGGTATTGGTAGACCAGCACGCCGCCCACGAGCGGGTACTGTTCGAGGGCATCATGGAGCGGCTCGAGGCACGCCGGCCGTCGAGCCAGATGTTCCTGATACCGCACGTGGTCGAGATGTCGGCCCCCCAGGCCGTGGCCTTCGAGCAGCACGAGTCCTGGCTGCGCTCGCTCGGTTTCGAAGGAGCCGGCTTCGGACCGGAGCGCATTCGGCTCACGGCAGCCCCGGCAGAGCTACCGGAGAGTCGTATCAACATGGTTCTTACCCGCGTCCTCGATGACCTCGGCACTGAGCGCACTCCCGACCGGAGGCTGCGGGAGACAGCCGCACTGATCGCCTGTCACAGCGCCATCCGCTTTGGGGATCGGATACAACCGGAAGCAGCGACACAATTGTTGAGTTCGCTTGCCGCCACCACCAATCCCATCAGCTGCCCGCACGGCCGGCCAACCACCCTGATCCTCCCGGACAGCCAGCTGAGGCACCTCTTCAAACGGCCCTGAAGCATCGCTTGCTGGTGGTGGTGGGGCCAACCGCCAGCGGAAAGACCGCTTTCGCTATCGGCCTGGCGCAAGGGCTTGACGCTGAGCTGGTCTCGGCCGACTCGCGCCAGGTCTACCGCCACTGCGATATCGGGACCAACAAGCCGAGTCCGGAAGAATTGCGAGGCATCGCCTGCCACCTCCTGGACGTTGTCGAGCCGGACGTGAGCTTCACGGTTGCCGATTACGTCGCGCTTGCGAAGCCGGCACTCGAGTCGATCTGGGGTCGGGGGCGCCTACCCATCCTCCAGGGCGGTACCGGCCTCTACGTCCGCGCCCTGCTCGATGGCTGGAATCTCGCCGAGGCTCCGCCGGATCCAGAGTTTCGCGCCCTACTCGAGGACAGACTCGCGCGTGAAGGGAGCAGCGCCATCGATGTCGAGCTGCGGGCCATCGACTCGATCGCTGCCGATCGTGCCCAGGGAAACCCGCGCAGGATGATTCGCGCACTCGAGATCCATGCGGTTACGGGAAAGCCTCCGAGTTTGGCGCGACGCGCCGACCCGCCCGACTGGGAGGTGACAGCGGTCGGCCTCGAGGTGCCGCTCGAGGAGCTGGATCGAAGAATCGAGCTACGGGTGCAGCTCATGGTCGAAGCCGGCTTCGTTGAGGAGGTGGCGGCGATTCGCCGTGATTATCCGCGAGCTGATTTCCGTCGCCTTGGCCATGGCTACCCGGAGATGGCCGCGCACCTTGAAGGCAAGCTCAGCTTGCCGGCGGCGATCGCGTCCACCGTGCTCCAGGTTCGCCAGTACGCACGCCGGCAGCTGACCTGGTTTCGAGCCGACGACCGTGTCGGCTGGATTGAGCCTGATATCGAGCGGGCAACAAAGCTACTGAGGCCCGCTATCATGGGTGGAGAGGCGAGTTGATCCGGAATTCCATCGGTACGCAGGAGCGTGCCTACCTGATTTCCCTGGACCACGAAGGACAGGGACTGGCACAGGTTGAAGAGCAGATGCTCGAGCTTGGTGAACTGGCCCGTACCGCCGGGGTTGCCGTCGTCGGCACCGAAACCCAGAGGCGCCAGCATCCGGACCCCGCCCTCTTTATCGGCAAAGGTAAAGCGGAAGAGCTTCATGCGCTGAAGCATGAGTCCGATTTCAACCTGCTCGTCTTCAACGAGGAACTTTCGCCTCGTCAGCAGCGCAACTTAGAAAAGAAGCTCGAGGTCAAGGTCATCGATCGCACCGAATTGATCCTGGACATTTTCGCCCAGCGAGCCAGGACCAAGGAGGGACGCCTGCAGGTGGAGTCCGCCCAGCTCCATCACCTGTTGCCCCGGCTTCAGGGCGGGCGTGACCTCTCCCGCCTCGGTGCGGGAGTCGGCACGCGAGGTCCTGGGGAGCAAAAACTGGAGAGCGACCGGCGGAGGATCCGTCACCGGATTCGCGAGCTTGATCGGGACATCAAGGAAATCCGCAAACAGCGGGAACTTCGCCGGGCCGGGCGGCGCCGGGTCGCCTACCCGGTGGTTGCCATCGTCGGCTACACCAACAGCGGTAAGTCAACGCTGCTCAATGCCCTGACCCAGGCACAGGTTCGGATGGAGGACGCACTCTTCGTCACCCTCGACCCGACCACAAGGCTGGTAAAACTTCCCAACCGCCGCGAGGTTCTCTTCACCGACACGGTCGGATTCATCCAGAAGCTGCCTACGGACCTGGTTGCCGCCTTCAAGGCGACGCTCGAGGAGGTGCAGCAGGCGGACCTTTTACTTCATGTCCTCGACGCGACCCGCTACAACGGCCGCGACCAGATGGAAGCAGTCCACGAGATCCTCGAGGACCTGGAGGCGATGGATAAACCCAAGGTCCTGGCATTGAACAAGGTGGACCAGCTCAAGCCCGAAGCCTTACGGGCGTTGCTCTCGGAGGATTGGTCTCCCTACGAGTCGGTGGTGCCCATCGCGGCGCTTCGAAAGCAGGGACTAAAGGAGCTGGGCGAGGCGGTGATCGAGCACCTGCCGGGCGACCTCGTCGAGATCGAGGTGCTGCTTCCCTACAGCGAGAACGCGCGCCAGGCCGAGTTCCACTCCCAGGGTAACGTCAGCAACGTCGAGTATCGCGGCGACGGGATCGCGATTCGGGGACAGCTACCGCGGCGGCTGATGCCTCGATTCGAAGCTTATCTACGAAAGCCTGCGGAAGGCTAGCGCAGCAGCCGTACCAGCGCCACCACCTGTCCTTCGAGCTGGGCGTTGGTGGTATAGATCGGCTCGAAGGCGTCATTCTCCGGTTGTAGCCTGACCCGGTTCGTCTCCCGGAAAAGACGCTTGACGGTGGCGGTCGACTCGTTGGTCTGGTCGTCCTCCAGGCGGGCGACGACGATGCTGCCGTTGGGGGCGTCCTTGCCCGGCCGCACCACCACGAAATCGCCCTGCAGGATGCCGGCGTCCTTCATGCTGTCGCCATGAACCTGGAGCGCGAAGGCGTTTTCGGAGCCGACCAGTTCCTGGCTCAGGACCAGGTGGTCCTCGATGTTCTCTTCAGCCAGGATGGGGGTACCCGCGGCGACGCGGCCGACGAGCGGTACCGCGATCACCTTGCTCAATTTGGCCTGGACTTCGTCGAAGTCCACCACCTCGATGGTGCGCGACTTGGTCGGATCGCGGCGGATGTAGCCCTTGCGCTCGAGCGTGTTGAGGTGGTTCTGAACCGTAGAGCTTGAAGAAAGACCGACCGCTTCGCCGATTTCCCGGACGGTAGGCGGATAGCTGCGGATCTTCTGGCGGAATTTAAGGTACTCCAGGATCTCCCGCTGCCGACTGGTCAACGGCTCAGGCATGTCGTCCCCTCCCTTGTACGCCGATGTCGTTGGCCAGGAGCCGATCATCTCGCTCCCCAATGCTGCCGGCGCAACCACGCCGGAGGGGGGAGGGGAGGGGTTCTCAGGCCGCGATCAAAGCATGGTAGCACAGGCATTTGGGGGATCACAGCGGCTGCCGAGGGCGCTCCCGCGACTGGCCGGCAGATCCCTCGCAGCTGCAAAACGCGCGTATCCTAGCACATCTGTTCGCCTGCTGCAAACACTTGTTCGGGCATAGCTTGACGCGAACGTCTGTTCGTGCTAGATTATCAGCGAACACATGTTCGGCGAGAACCGCGTCCCGTTATCCTACGCCCGACCCCGTCCCCGACCTCGGCGGGGATACGGGCGCGTCCTGCTTCTGACCGTCGCTCTCCTGCTCGCCTCCGCCCGCTTTGCCTACGGCAGCGGGGGCGGTCACCAGGACCGTGTGGTGGTCAGCCCCGGTGACAGCCTCTGGACGATTGCCCAGGGTCACTATCGGGGGGACCCGAGGACGCACATCGACGCCATCATGGCCGCCAATCGGCTTAGCTCGCCCAGCTTGACGCCGGGTCAGTCACTGACACTTCCCCAGGACTGACCCGGCGACCCTACCATGAGCGCATCACTGGTCAGTCTCGCGTCCCTCCTGAACTCTTATGAGTCCATGACGCCCCAGGTTCGCGTTGCCGCGGTGATCGAAAGAGAGGGCCGGATCCTCGTGGTGGAGCACCGCAAACGGGCCCAGCGCTACTGGGTGCTGCCTGGGGGACGCCTGGAGGCAAACGAAACGCTCAGCCAGGCTCTGGCCAGGGAGCTCAAGGAAGAACTATCACTGAAGGGGACGGTTGGCCGGCTGCTGGCCGTGTACGAGACCCTGGCGCCCGACAGGCACACCGTGAACCTCGCCTTCAAGGTTGCGATCGGCTCGGCGGCGCCCAGCATCGATCCCGCCGACGAGGTGCTCAGCAGCTGGCGATGGATGGAGGTTGATGAGCTGGGTCGCGCAGATTTCCGGCCGCCGCTGGCGCAGGTGCTCTCCGAGATGACCGCGGAGGCGTTCTCAGGACCGGTGCGACTACTCGGCGACACCTGGACGCCTGCCGATCGTTGAACTCGGCCGCCCGAGCCGGACGGGGAGGCCCGACCTTGGCCCGATCTGGCCATGAAGCGTACGTCAGTAATTGATGATTTTACGACGTAAGCGCAGAGAGGCTACCGATAACCTCTCCTAGAGATGCGTCCTGAAGACGGCCGCGAGGCTGGGGCCTATGTCGGGCACCGCCGAGGTTACGAAGACGACCACCAACAGCAGCAGCATCAAGATGGCTGTCACCCGGCTGCTGACAGTTCGCTCCAGGTCTTCGCCGTCGACCGGTGTCATCCTCGGTTCGGTGGCCTGGACCAGCGCC
>DASWQQ010000286.1:0-1644 GCA_036403615.1 Candidatus Dormiibacterota bacterium
CGCAGCCCATCGTGAAGGCCGCCGCTTCGAGTGCCGGTAGAGACAAGGCCAGGCTCATCTGCCCTCCCCGATGCAGACTGCCATCCCGGCAGCCCTTTGCGCCACCTCGGCTGGTCTCTGACCGCTGTCGCGCAGGCATGAGCCATGTCGCACCTGCACGATCTGGAACGGCAGCCCAGGACGCCAGCTCTTGTAGTTTGAGTTCCGCACGCCATCTGTAAACCATCCAACCGGATGGTCTATGGAGGTTCTTGGGATGGCAGACAACGTGCAACAGCTTCGGCCGAAGTCGCCTGACAGCAAGAAGCTGACGATCAATCTCGGCTTCGTCGACCTTGGCCACATCGACCTGATGGTCCGCGATGGCTTCTACGCCAACCGTGCCGACTTCATCCGAACCGCCGTGCGCAACCAGCTCGAACGCCAAGGCGAGGCCGTCCGGCAATCCGTCGCCCGCAAGCAACTCAACCTCGGCCTGTCCCACTACACCCAGCAGGACTTGGAAGCCGCCAGGGACACTGGCACGCCGCTCCACATCCAGGTCCTCGGCTTCGCCAGCATCGCCAGCGACGTCACCCCCGAGCTCACCCGCGAGGCTATCGCCTCCGTCGAGGTTCTCGGCGCCTTCCAGGCCAGCCCGGCGGTGAAGGCGGCATTGGCCGACCGGACCGCCTGACCCGTTCAACCGACCCATCCGCGGAGAAAGCCGGGCATCCCGCACCGGATCATCCGCCCCCTTCAGGATCATGACCATGAACGCATTCTCCACCATCGACATGGGTGAGGTGACCCGTCTCACCCGCGCCGGCGAGTTGACGGAAGCGATGGCACTGCTTCAGGGCCGCCCGGTAGCTGCCAAACCCCAAGCGGCCGCGGAACAGGAAGCGACACGCAACGAGAGCAGTGCTGCGCGACCATGGCCGACCATCGACATGGTGGCGCCTTCGACCCCAGGAGGAGCCTGGACGGCGCCGGGCTTCGGAAAGGGCGCAACCGGCGGTGCCTCCCTCGGCAAGACGGGTGCCTCAGAACGGCAGGGCCTCTCCGAGACACTACGATCCTTGCGCGAGCGCTTCCCCAAGATGGGCGCGATGCCCGGACTCGGGGAAGGCCTCGGATCACCCCAACGTGCACCGGTCCCGGTGCCGGACGGGGCGCGATACGAGGAGCGGACATTCGCGAACGATGCGGGCAGCCGGACCTACAAGGTCTACGTCCCGAGCGGCTACACGGGCCAGGCGCTACCTGTCGTTGTTATGCTGCACGGCTGCACCCAGTCGCCGGACGACTTCGCCGCCGGGACGCGGATGAACGAGCTGGCCGAGGAGCAGACCTTCCTAGTCGCCTATCCGGGTCAGCCGCAATCGGCCAACATGCAGAAGTGCTGGAACTGGTTCAACGCTGGCGACCAGCAGCGCGACGCTGGCGAGCCCTCGCTCATCGCGGGCATCGCCCGTGAGGTCGTCCGGGAGTTCTCGGCCGATCCGACGCGGGTCTACGCCGCGGGGCTCTCGGCCGGCGGCGCGGCGGCGGCGGTGTTGGCGGCGACTTATCCCGACGTGTTCGCGGCGGTTGGTGTCCACTCGGGAATTCCGTACGGCGCTGCCAAGGATATGCCCTCGGCCTTCGCGGCCATCAACGGGG
>DASWQQ010000287.1:0-14044 GCA_036403615.1 Candidatus Dormiibacterota bacterium
AGGACCGCATCCTCCAGCCGCCCAGCTGCGTTGATGCGTGGCCCGAGCTGAAAGGCCAGATGTTCCGCGGTTACAGGTACGCGGATCCCGGCGACATCAAGGAGTGCGCGACAACCATGGCCGGCGTTGCCGTTCAGCCGCGACAGGCCAGCCCGGACGATGGCGCGATTCTCGGCGTGCAGAGGCACCACGTCCGCTACGGTACCGAGCGCCACCGCGTCGATCGACGCCTGTGGGTCGAGCCTTCCGGGAAAAACACGCTGCTCGAGCGCCACCAGCATCTTGTAGGCGACGCCGCAGGCGGCGAGGCCGTCAAAGGGATAGGCGCAGTCCGGCTGTTTTGGATTAATCAGCGCATCGACGTCGGGACGGTCGAGACCGACCTCATGATGGTCGCTGACGATCATCTGCATTCCCCGCGGGCGGTCCCGCGCGACTTCCACGGAGTTGGTTCCGCAGTCGCAGGTGATGACCAGCGAAACGCCCCTGCTGCTGAGATCCTTGAGCGCCTCGCCATTCAGGCCGTAGCCTTCTGTGAAACGGTTGGGAATGTAGGTGACAACATCAGCACCAACCGAACGAAGACCCCGGGCAAGGGTGACGCATGCTGTTACGCCGTCTGCGTCGTAGTCTCCGTAGACGGCAATCCGCCTCCCGCTCGCAACCGCCGCACCGATCAGGTCGCAGGCGATCGCCATGTCCTTCAGCAGGAATGGATCGGGAGCGCGGTTCAGGTCACTCTGCAACCACGGGTCCAGGTGCCGCGCCTGAGTGACGCTTCGCCCGTGAAGGATCTGCCGAAAGACCGGTGAATAGGACTCCAACCCGGGTTGAGCGCGGAGCGGTTCAGGGAGGAGCCAGTTTCGACGTTCTTTCTTCAAAGCCGCCCGCATTATGGCAGCCATTTTTGACAGCTGCGTGTCGGAGTTTTCCGCAGCTCTAGGCTGCGGCGGGCTCCTTGACAACGATTACCGGAGGCCGGCGCTCCTTGGACCAGTTGAGGAACACGATCACCCCGATCAGCAAGAGCGTCCCGACAAATTGCGGCGCATAGAGCGGCTGGTTGAAGCCGTACGGCGGCGGAGCGGATGCAATGAACGTTGCGGCGACGGGGAAGGCCATCTCGGCAACTGTGGCGAGTGTCGCTGGTGTGCTGGCCAGCGCGCGGTAGTAGAGGAGCAGCGCAAAAAGTCCCGGGATCAGAGCGATGCCGAGGAAGGGCAGCGCATCGGCGGCATGGTAGTGCGTGAAACCGGAGGGGCCTCCCTGTACCAGGACGATGACGATCAAGACCGGCAGGGCGAGTGTGAATCGCAGGGCGGTTGTGGTCGGAAAGGTCAGCTTGCCGAGCACGAAACGGCCCAGCACCGTGCCACTTGCCCAGAGCGCGGCGGCGCCTAGCGCGTAGAGGCCGGCTTCGAGGCGACCGTGCTGCAGGTCGGAGAAGGGAGCCGCCAGGTTCTGCGCAAAGACCACCAGGTAGACGCCGATAACTGCGACCGCCGCGGCCGGCCAGAACCAGGGGCGGCGGCGCTCGCCTAACACGATCCAGGCGAGAAGGATCGCGATCAGCGGCTGCGTCTGCTGCAGCACAAAGGTTTCGGCGTAGTGGCCATAGGAAAAGGAGGTCGTGAACAAAATGGTCGCGATCGCCTGCGGGCCGAGGCCGATAAGGCCCATCGCCAGCCAGCCGCGCCAGGAGAGGCGCCGCATCTCGGGTATCCCGCGCTTGAGGAAGGCGACTAGGAAGAGGGTGATCAGCGCGTCCTCCAGCAACACGATCTCGGTCGGCTTCAGATGACCCACGAGCTGGGCGCGAAAGTAAGTGTCCGACGCCCAGAGCGTTGCTGCCACAGCGACCAGGACGACAGAAAAACGATCCACCAGGCCTGCGCGTGGCGTGGCGATCTCCGCTTTCGTCGTCCGGACGGCCATCGACATCTCCTTAGGCCGCCGGGGCTTCGCCGGGATGGCTGCGCACCATCCGAAGGCCTTCTTTCATCCCGACTGTACGGTCGGCCCCGGAGTGAGCTCTCGCTTTCACCGGGTCATGCGTCAGATGACGCTCGCGGGCTTTACCGCCGATCGGGGAATTTCACCCCTGCCCCGAAGGACCGCGACCAAGCATAGCACCGAGGGTTCGCCGGATCAGTGTTTGAAGTGACGCTCGCCGGTCAGAACCATCGCGACGCCGGCGGCCTCGGCTGCGGCGATCGCCTCGTTGTCTTTCACCGACCCACCCGGTTGAACGATGGCGCGAATGCCGGCGCGGGCTGCCACCTCGACTCCGTCGGGATAGGGGAAGAACCCGTCGCTTGCCAGTACCGCACCGACCGCCCGGTCGCCCGCCCGGTGAACGGCAAGCTCGACTGCTTCGACCCGGTTCATCTGGCCTGCTCCAATGCCCACGGCGGCTCCCTGGTGGGCCAGCACGATCGCGTTAGAGCGTACGTGCTTGGCGACAGTCCAGGCGAACTGGAGATCCTTCAGCGTCTGCTCGTCCGGCTCCGCTGAGGTCACGATTCGGGCCTCGCCCAGGGTGTCGCCGCTCAGATCGGCAGTTTGAACGAGAAAGCCTCCTGTTATCGGGCGAGCGTCCAGCAGCATTGACGGCGCTCCGCCGCCCGGCTGCAGCAGGCGGAGCTTCGGCTTGGCTTTGAGGGTTGTCAGCGCATCCTCGCCAAACGACGGTGCGACCACGACCTCGAGGAAGTTGCTGACAAGGGCTCCCGCTGTCGCGGCATCGACCGGCCGGTTGAAGCCGACGATGCCGCCAAAGGCGGACCGGCGGTCGCAGGCGAGAGCCCGGTCGAAGGCCTCCGTCGCATCTCCTCCCGTCGCGACTCCGCAGGGGTTTGCGTGCTTGATGATGGCGACGGCGGGCTCCGCAAACTCGTTGACCAGGGACCAGGCTGCCTGGGCGTCGAGCAGGTTGTTGTAGGAGAGCTCGAGTCCCTGCCATTGCTTGGCTCCGGCGATGCCCCCGCCTTCGACCGTTCGGTAGAGTGCCGCCGACTGGTGTGGATTTTCACCGTAGCGCAGGTCACGCACCTTGTGGCCGCCGAGTGTGAAGTCCTGCGGTAGGCTCGCCGGCACCCCGGTCACTCGCAGGTGATCGCAGATCGCGGCATCGTAGGCAGCGGTGTGACCGAAGGCGACGGCCGCGAGGTGGCGGCGCAGAGCCGGAGGCACGCCACCCGGCTGCTTGAGCGCCTGGAGGACGCCGGGATAATCGCTCGGCCGGACCACGGGCAGGACGTGATCATGATTCTTGGCCGCGGCCCTGAGCAGGGTGACTCCGCCAATGTCGATCGACTCGATCACGTCCATCCCGCTCGCTCCGGAGCCGACCGTCTCCACGAAGGGATAGAGGTTGACCACGACGAGGTCAATCAGCTGCATGCCGCGTTCCGCCAGCTCCTCGAGGTGCCGCGGCTGATCGCGGCGTGCGAGGATGCCGGCGTGCACGTTGGGGTGAAGTGTCTTGACGCGGCCGTCGAGCAGCTCCGGTAACCCGGTCAGCTCCTGCAGGCTGCTGACCTCGATACCGGCGTCCCGCAGAGCCCGCTCCGTTCCACCGGTGGCGTACAACTGGACGCCTAGCGCCCTGAGGCCGCGCGCAAAGTCGTTGAGACCGGTCTTGTCGGAAACGCTGATGAGAGCGTTCAAACCGGCAGCGGTAGAACCTGGCCGGCGAGCCGCCGGACGACAACCGGAAGCAGGATGTGCTCCTCATCGTGGATCCGCGCCCGGAGTGTGTCGACTGTGTCGTCGGGGAGAATCGCCACACGACGCTGGGCGATCACGGGACCGGCGTCGACCTCGTCAGTGACGATGTGAACCGTGCAGCCGGTTTCTGGAACGCCGCTCTGGAGCGCCTGGGCGACGGCATCCATCGTGCCGCTGAAGGCGGGAAGCAACGAGGGGTGGATATTGATGATTCGGCCGGCAAACTGGCGCGTGAAAGCAGGCACCAGGATGGCGTCATATCCCGCGCAGACCACCAGTTCGACTCCGTGGAAGCGGAGGGTCTTTGCCATCTCGAGGTCTCGGGTCTTTCGGTCCGGGTAGTCGGCCAGCCGGAAAACGGCCCGGGTCACCCCGGCTTTACGAGCTCGCTCGAGCGCGGGACAATCGTGGTTGGCCACGACCACCACTACCCTGGCCGGGTACATGGGGTCGCGCGTCGCGGTCAGAAGGGCCTGCAGGTTGCTGCCCTCGCCTGAGACCAGGACCCCAACCCGCAGCCGGCTCACTCGATGATCTGAACCCGCCGTTGCTCGGAGGAAATAATCTCCCCCACGGCATAGATTTCGCCGTCGAGCAGGTTGATCGCTGCCTGGGCATCCGCTTGAGCGACGACCACAATCATGCCGAGGCCCATGTTGAAGGTTCGCCACATCTCATCGTCCGGGACGAACGGATCCAGGTACGAGAAGATTTCCGGCTCAGGCCATCGTCCCCTGTGGATGCGGGCCCCCAGGCCCTGGGGCAGGATGCGAGGTAGATTGCCCACCACGCCACCACCGGTGATGTGAGCCAGTCCCTTGACCGTTATCACATCCCGCAAGCGGCGGACGGGCTCCAGGTAAGAGCGATGCGGCTTGAGCAGGGCATCGAGCACTGTCTCGCCATCCGAGCCGATCGGCCGCGGCAGGGCCTGCTTCGGGATAACGCGGCGGGCCAGGCTGTACCCATTCGTGTGCAACCCAGTGGAGGGGAGCGCCAGCAGGACGTCGCCGTCTCGGATGTCATGTCCATCGATCAGCGCCTCCCGTTCACAGACGCCGACCATAAAGCCCGCGAGGTCGTAGGTCGATGGCAGGTAAATGCCCGGCATCTCGGCGGTTTCGCCACCGAGCAGAGCGCAGTTTACCTTCCGGCATGCGTTGGCCATACCGGCGACGACCTCCGCGATGATGGGAGGCTCCAACCGTCCGGTGGCAACGTAGTCGAGGAAAAAAAGCGGCTCGGCGCCGGCGGTGAGCACGTCGTTGACACAGTGGTTGACCAGGTCGGCCCCGATCGTCCCATGCCGTCCCGCCTCAATCGAGAGCAGCACCTTGGTACCAACCCCGTCAGTGCTCGCGACGAGGATGGGCTCGCGGTAGCGGGAAGTATCGAGCTTAAAGAGACCACTGAAGGGACCGATACCTGCCAGCACCTCCGGTCCCTGCGTCGCTGCCGCAAGCGGGCGGATCATCTCCACGGTGCGGTTGCCCGCATCGATGTCGACTCCCGACTCGCGGTAAGTCGTCATCGGACCACCAGTCCTTCCAGCGCAAGCTTATCCATCTCCAGCTGCACCGGCACGGGCACCGGGTAATCGCCGTCGAAGCAGGCCATGCAGAATCCGTTCACGTTGGGAACGGAACGAAAGAGGCCCTCCTTGCTCAGGTAACGGAGGGAGTCCGCTCCGATCACCTGCTCGATTTCGCTGACACTACGCCCCGATGCGATCAGCTCCGAGCGGCTCGCGATATCGATGCCCATGAAGCAGGGCCACTGGATCGGTGGGCTGCTGACGCGCATGTGAACCTCGGCTGTCCCGGCGCGGCGAAGCTCTTCCACGATCTTGCGACTGGTCGTCCCACGCACGATGGAGTCGTCGACCAGGACCACTCGCTTGCCTTCGAGAACCTCGCGGAGCGGGTTGAACTTCAGCTTGATTCCGATATCGCGCAGGCGTTTGTTGGGCTGGATGAACGTCCTCGTTATATAGCGGCTCTTGATCAGTCCCTCACTGTAGGGAATGCCGCTCTGCTCCGCGTAGCCGACGGCCGCCGGCGTTCCGGAGTCCGGAAGCGAGATCACGATGTCGGCATCGGCGGGCGCCTCGAGGGCCAGCTGGCGGCCCATATTGCGCCGTGCCTCGTAGAGCGATTGTCCCTGCAGCCGCGAGTCGGGCCGGGCGAAATAGATGAACTCGAACATGCACGTCGCCTTGCGCACCGACGGCATCAGTTGTTCCACGCGGGGCTCACCGTTGCCAAGAACGACGGCTTCTCCAGGTTCCACCTCGCGGACGTGGCTGGCGCCGACCGTGTCCAGGGCACAGGTCTCGGAAGCGATGATGGCGCCGCCTTCGGGGAGCCGGCCCAGACACAGTGGGCGTATTCCGAGTGGATCGCGGATTCCGACGAGGGTGTCTGCCGTCAGCACCAGCAGGCAATAGGCGCCCTGGAGCCGGGGGAGCGCACGCCTGAGAACGGATACGATGTCGGTCCCGGGAGTTTGAGCGATCAGTTCGCCTATCACCTCGGTGTCGCTCGAGGTCTTGAAACGGACACCATCTGCCTCCAGTCCGGCGCGCAGGGGAGCGGCGTTGGTCAGGTTACCGTTGTGGCCGATTGCCACGATTCCAAGTTGAGCGTGGCGCACCAGGATCGGCTGGGCATTGTCCAGCCGGTTCGAGCCGGTCGTGGAATAGCGCGTGTGTCCGAGCGCGAGGTGGCCAGTCAACTGCTCTAGCGATGCCTCGTCGAATGCCTGCGCCACCAGGCCGACGTCCTTGTGCATGCGAATCCTCGACCCGTCGCTTACCGCGATACCGGCGCTCTCCTGTCCCCGATGTTGAAGTGCATAGAGACCAAAGTAAGTGAGGTTTGCCACGTCCTCTCCCGGCGCATCGACACCGAAGAGGCCGCACTCCTCGTGCATGCGTTCCGCTGACATCAGATCGTCCCGTCTCAAAATGCCGTTTCCCACGCTTCGCGAAGCCTACCGAGCGGTACGCGAATCTCCTGGCCGACCTGGAAGAACTCACCGCCAACCACCCCGAGCGCCTGCAGCGCGATCCGTTGCCGGGCCACCGCCGCCTGCAACTCTGGGACACGCCGGGGCGCCACGCTGACGACAACCCGTCCCTGTGACTCACCGAAGTAGAGCGCCGCAGCGCTCACCGGGCCGACCACCGCCGGGCAGCGAAGCCCGCGCGAGCCGAAGAGGACGCTCTCGGCGAGGGCCACTAGCAGGCCGCCATCGGAGACATCATGCGCGCTGCGCAGCGTCCCTGCCTGGGTGCATTCGAGGATGGCTGCTTGCAGCCTTGACTCGTGTGCCAGATCAACCGCTGGGGCCAGGCCACCGGTATCAGCACCCGCGATGACCATATACTCACTACCCGACAGCTCCTCCCTCGTCTCACCTAGCAGGAAGACGAGGTCGCCGTCTTCCTGGAAAGCAGCTCCACAACGCCTTTCAAGGTCATCGAGCACTCCCACCATCCCGATCACAGGCGTGGGTGGGATGTTGCGTCCGCTGGTTTCGTTGTAAAGCGAGACGTTGCCACTGACCACCGGCAGCCCCAGCTCGCCGCAGGCGTCGGCCAGTCCTCGAACGCTTTCCTGCAGCTGCCAGAAGACCTCGGGTCGTTGTGGATTTCCAAAGTTCAAGCAGTTGGTGACCGCCAACGGGCGCGCCCCCGTGCAGACGATGTTGCGGGCGGCTTCGGCGACCGCTGCCCGAGTGCCCTCGTACGGGTCGAGCGCGACGTACCGATGGTTGCAGTCCGTTGTCAGGGCAAGGCCGCGCCGGGTTCCCGGCACACGAAGCAGGGAAGCGTCCGAGCCCGGGCCGATCACGGTGTTGTCGAGCACCTGGTGGTCGTAGGTCCGGTATACCGGCCGGCGGCTCCTCAGGTTGGGGCTAGCCAGCATCTTGAGAAGAATTTGCTCCGGCTCTACGAGTATCGGAATCGGAGGTGTTGCCCTCTGCCCCGGGCGTCTGCCAGGCGGAGAACGTAGCGGCACCCCGTCCACCAGCACATCGAGCGGCAGGTCCACTACGGAGACCGCCCCCTCACGCACCTGCACACGGTTGCCCGAGGTGATGGTTCCGATCCTGTCGGCGTGCAGCTCGAAGTGCTCGAAGATGCGCCGCACCGCGGCTTCACCTCCCGGCTTGACCAGGACCAGCATCCGCTCCTGTGATTCGGACAGCATGACCTCGTATGGCGTCATCCCCCCCTCCCGCCGGCTGACCTGTGCCACGTCGATCTCGAGTCCACGGCCTCCGCGGTGAGCGAGCTCGCAGGCAGCACTGGTCAGCCCGGCGGCACCCAGATCCTGGATGGCAGTCACCTCCGCCAGCTCGTTGAGCTGAAGGCAGGCCTCGCAGAGCAATTTCTCCAGGAACGGATTGCCAACCTGGACGGCGGGCCGGCGAGATGAGGAGTCCTCATCCATCTCTACGGACGCGAAGGTCGCGCCGTGGATGCCGTCCCGACCGGTGTCCGCCCCCACGAGGAAGATCAGGTCCCCAACTCGGTCTGCCGTTGCCCGGCGCAGACGGTCATGAGAGACGAGGCCCACGCACATGGCGTTAACGAGAGGATTTTCCGAATATCCGTCGTCGAAGGTGAGCGCTCCGCCCACCGTCGGACATCCAAAACAGTTGCCATAAGCGCCAATGCCGGCGATCACTCCTTTGAAGAGATGTCGATTGCGCCCTTGGTCAAGTGGTCCGAAGTGTAGGTCGTCGAGGATTGCGATCGGACGCGCTCCCATGGCAAAAACATCGCGCAGGATGCCGCCGACGCCGGTAGCGGCGCCCTGGAAGGGCTCGATCGCCGACGGATGGTTGTGCGATTCGATCTTGAAAACGACCGCCAGTCCGTCGCCTATGTCGACGGCCCCGGCGTTTTCACCCGGGCCCTGTAACACATGCGGCCCCTGCGTCGGCAGCTGCCGAAGCAGGGCGCGGGAGGTCTTGTAACCGCAGTGCTCGCTCCACAGCGCGCCGAACATACCCAGTTCGACATCATTGGGTTCGCGTCCGATCGCCGCCAGGATAGCGGCGTACTCCGACTCATCGAGTGCCACTCCGACCAGTTGTGAGCGACGCAGCGCCACCGCCATTAGACCGCGACGACCTGTAGCGCACGCATCGCGGAACGGAAAAGGGCGAGCCCGTCGCTACCGCCTAGCAGGTCTTCGCAAGCACGCTCCGGGTGAGGCATCATGCCGAGAACGTTGCCGCGCTTATTGATGACGCCCGCGATATTCGCCAGCGATCCGTTGGGATTTGCGCCCTCGGTGATCCTCCCGCCGGCAGTGCAATAGCGGAACACGACCTGGCCGCCGGCCTCGAGCGAGGCCAGCGTCGGCTCATCTGCGAAGAAGTTCCCCTCCCCATGCGAGATCGGGATACGCAGGACCTGGCCGGGCCGGCAATCGGTCGTGAAGGGCGTATCGCCCTGCTCCACGCGCAAATTCACCCACTCACAGCGAAACTCACAGGAGGCGTTCTTGAGCAAGGCCCCCGGCAAAAGACGCGCCTCCTGCAGCACCTGGAAGCCGTTGCAAATTCCCAGCACCAGCCCGCCACGGTCTGCGAAGGCGGCCACCGCTTCCATTACGGGGGTAAAGCGGGCGATGGCTCCACAACGAAGGTAATCGCCATAGGAGAAGCCGCCCGGCAGGATGACGAGGTCGATGTCGTCCAGCCGGCGGTCGCGGTGATCGATGAATCGGTAGGGCTGCTCGAGAACTTCGCCGACCGCATGGGCACAGTCCCGGTCACTCCAGGTGCCGGGAAAGACTACGATGCCAGTCCTCAAGCCCGCCGTTCTCCGGCACTCGCCGCGGTTGCCACGGGCTCCAGCCGGACGCGGTAGTCCTCGATCACCGGATTGGCGAGGACCTCGCGCGCCATCTCCTCAACGCGCGCCCGAGCGATTGCCTCGTCGGCTCCCTCGATGGTGAGCACCAGGTACTTGCCCGAGCGCACTTCCCGAACGGTATCGAACCCGATCGAGTGCAGTCCGCTTCGGATGGTGCTTCCCTGCGGATCGTTCACGACCGGCTTGAGCGTGACGAAGACTTCCGCCCTAAAGATCATTTGCGCGCCAGGCGCGGCGATGCGGTAAGTCGATTCATGGCTTCGAGGTAACGAGCGCTGGTGCCGTCGACAACTTCATCCGGCAGCGGTGGTGCGGGCGGCTCCTTGTTCCAGCCGATCTTCTCCAGGTAATCCCTTACATATTGTTTGTCGAAGGACGGTTGCTGCCCGCCGGGCCGGTACTCGTCCAGATCCCAGAACCGGGAGGAGTCAGGCGTGAGCATCTCATCGATCAAGATCAACTCGCCCTCGAGCAAGCCGAACTCGAACTTGGTGTCGGCGAGGATCAGGCCGCACTCCAGCGCACGATCGGCCCCGTAACGGTAGAGGTTCAGGCTGGCCGCCTCCAACGCATCAGCAAGTTCCTTGCCGGCGCGGCCCGCCAGTTCCGCCCGCGAAATGTTTTCATCGTGGCCGGTTAATGCCTTGGTTGCGGGTGTGAAGATCGGCTCCGGCAGACGGTCGCTCTCCTTCAGCCCCGCCGGGAGCGGCTCGCCGGCAATCGTACCGGTTCGCTGGTAGTCCTTCCAGCCCGAACCTGAGATGTAGCCACGAACGACGCACTCGAAGAGGATTGGCTCCGCCGTCAGCACCCGCATGCTGCGTAGCGGCAGATCGGTGAGCAGCCGCGTAAGCGACTCCGGGATTGATTGGTCCGGGGCCAGGTGATTACGAATCAGGCCCGCGGTTTGCGCAAACCAGGATTTGGAGAGCTCGTTCAAAACGCGGCCTTTCTCGGGGATTGGAGTCGGAAAAACAACGTCGAAGGCGGAAATCCGGTCGGTCGCAACCATCAGCAACTCCCCCTCGCTGAGCCGGTAGGTATCACGCACCTTTCCGCGGGAATGAAGGGGGAGAGGCAGCTCGGCGCGCAGGATACCGCTCATGTTCGGGCGTGCTCCATGGGAGCCGTAGCGAGCCCGACGCGTTCAAATGTCACGTCCAGAAAGCGAAGGTAGTAAGCGGGATCAAAGAGCTCGGCCAGTTCCTCGGCGGTCAGCCGCTCGCGTACCTCCGGGGCCTCCGCCACAACCGCACGGAAATCCGTCCCTCCATCAAGCGCGCTGAGGGCGGCGCCCTGTACCACCCGGTAGGCGTCCTGGCGCGACATCCCTTTTTGCACCAGAGCCAGCAGGACGCGCTGTGAGAAGACTACGCCGCCGCTTCTGTAGAGGTTCGCGCGCATGCGTGCGCGGTCGATCGTCATGCCTTCGACAATATCCGCCATCAGTCGGAGCATGTAGTCGAGCACGGTGCAGGCGTCAGGAACGATGATCCGTTCCGCCGACGAGTGGCTGATATCGCGCTCGTGCCACAGAGCCTGGTCCTCCAGTGCCGTCAGAAGATAGCCGCGAACCGTGCGCGCCAGCCCGCAGATGCGCTCGCTCAGGATCGGATTGCGCTTATGTGGCATGGCTGAAGAGCCCTTCTGCTCGGCACCGAAGGGTTCGCGTAGCTCTGCGACCTCGCTGCGCTGCAGATGCCGGATGTCGGTGGCAAACTTTTCCAGGCTCCCGGCGAGGATCGCGAGTGACGCCATGTAGGCGGCATGACGGTCGCGAGCGATCACCTGGGTCGTGACCGGTGCGACTCCCAGTCCAAGGCGCTCGAGCGCTCTCTCCTCCACGCGTGGATCGATCGTGGCGTGGGTACCGACCGCGCCGGAGAGCTTACCGACGCGGATCTCCTCTCGAGAGGTGACAAGCCGCTGGCGGGCGCGATCGAGCTCGTCCAGCCAGCCCGCCAGGACGAAGCCGAAGCTGATCGGCTCGGCATGGATACCGTGGGTCCGGCCGGCCATCAGGGTCTCCCTTTCCTCAACCGCTCGCCGCCGCACCACCGAGGAGAGCCGGTCCAGATCGTTGAGGAGCAGATCGCACGCCTGCACCAGCTGGAGCGCCAGCGAGGTATCGAGGACATCGGACGAGGTCAGCCCCCGATGGAGGTAACGAGCATCCTCCCCCACCTCCTCGGCGATCGAGTCCAGGAAGGCGACGACGTCGTGGCCGACGCGCTCCTCGAGCCGGGCGATCCGATCGGGATCTACCCGCGCACGGCGCAGGCTCGCGACCGCCGACCGGGGGATTTCGCCGATTTCCGCCCAGCCCTCACAGACCTCCAGCTCGACCTTGAGCCAAAGCTCATACCGTGACTGGGAAGAGAAGATGGCGCTCATCTCCGGGTGAGCGTATCGAGGGATCAAACGGCGGCAGGTCTCCTTTATGGGGGTGGCGGGCCGTCGGTGACCAGACGATTATAGCCGCTGCTCGACCGTAACCCCGGACACCTTTTTTCCCTTTACTGGACGGAAGGGCTGTTAGATTGGGCGGACACGTAACCATTGGGGGGCGCCTCCCGTTCACTCTGCAACGGGCGCCCTTTGGGGTGTCCTGATGCCGGAAAGTATTGAAGAGCGGGAACTTGTCGAACGAGCGAAACGGGACCCCGAGGCGTTCGGGGCGCTCTACGACCGTTATTTCCCGCAGATCTACCGGTTTGCGTATTCGCGCGTACGGGACCAATCACTGGCAGAGGACGTGACGTCAGAGGTGTTTTTCAAGGCGCTCAAGAATATCAACCGATACACCTACGGCGGCCACCCCTTTTCCTCCTGGCTCTACCAGATCACGCTCAATGCCGTCGCCGATCATTACCGGGGCCAGCGCGGTGAGGTCGAACTCGAAGAGGGAGCAGACATGGCCAGCCGGGAGCCGGCCGTGCTCGACGAGGTGGTCCGGCGGGACCGCAGCCGGCGGGTCTGGTCCGCCATCGACCAGCTGCCCAGGCAGCAGCGGGCGGCGATGGTCCTCAAGTTCGGCGAGGACCGCAAGATCGACGAGATCGCGGTGATCCTGGGAAAAAGCTCGGGCGCCGTAAAGTTGCTCCTTCACCGCGGTGTCGAGCGCCTTCGGCGCGAGCTGCCGCAGATCGAAGCTGAGCTGGGAACTCCATGATGGACGATCCCGAACTCCACGAGCTTTTCGGCGATCCGGCCGACCGGGAGGTGGTCGACCTCCTCAAGGCTTCGCGCCCGGCGGCCCCGCCTCTCGATCCCCATTTCCGCAATTACCTGAGGGCAAAGCTCATGGCCGAGGCGAGGGAGACGCTGGGCGCCCCCACCCGCCGGCGCTGGTTTCAGCTCGGGCCGGTCGGCATGGCGCCCGCAATGGCGGCCGTCGCGGCCGGCTTCCTGATCGTGCTCGCGATCCAGGTCTACCTCCACGGTCAGGCGACAACCAGCCCACCGGTGGCGGTCAACCTCACCGGCATACAGGACCGGAAAGACGTGGCGACGGCTGAGCCGATACACATCCCGTTCACTGGCCCGGTTGACAAGACCGCGGTTGAGGAAAGCATCGTCATGCAACCTGCCACCTCCTTCACGAAACACTGGGAAGGCCAGACTCTCGTCATCACCCCGTCACATCCGCTCGCCCCCAGCACCAGTTACAAGGTGACGCTCCAGCCCAAGGCTAAGCCGCCGAGCCAGCCCGCTGCGACCCCTCAGCCGGTGCAGCGGCCGGTGATCGTGCATTTCCTGACGGTGCCGGCGCCGGTACCGCCGGTCGTTCCGCCCTCCTTCAAGAGCAATTCCGTGACCTACGGCTACGACAACCGAATCCCGGACTCCGCCAGGCTGTCCAACTCGGTCTGGACGCTCGATGGCCAGCTGCTGGTGACGCGCCCGGCCGACCCCGCCGGCCCTACCGCATCCAGCACGGCCTCGGCATCGGCAGCGCAAACCCCCGCAGCTTCGGCGGCGGCGGCAACCAACGTCTGGCTCCTGAGTACCCAGGGAACCTTGATTCGCAACGTCGCTCCGGGAGGGAGCTACCCGGCAGTCGCGCCTAGCGGTGGCGTCTTCGCCGACTGGCAGCAGGCGGCTGACCACGCCAGCCTCGAGGTGCGCGACCTGCAGGGTAACGTTCAGACCAAGGGGATCGCCACCCTCGGCAGCCGTCCAGACCGTGCACCCGTTTGGCTGGGGGCGGCACGGCTTGCCTACCTGGACGAGGGCGGCCTGCTGCGGATTGTCGACCTGCATGGCACCCTGATCGCGACGCCGGCGCTCAAGGTCGCCGGGTCGATGGCGGCGTCACGTAACGGCCAGTCCCTGGCCGTCGTCACCGACGGCGGCCCTGTCGTACTCGACCTGGGAACCATGACGAGTACGCCGCTTCCCGCGGGGGCGGAAGCGTTCGCC
>DASWQQ010000288.1:0-6568 GCA_036403615.1 Candidatus Dormiibacterota bacterium
GGGAGAGGCAGGGTTAGCGCCAATCAGGACGATCGCGAGCCAAAGGTCAATAGGTTTCCAGGTAGGCTTCCAGTTCCCAGGCGCTGACTTGCTTCTCGTAGCTCTGCCACTCCATCTCCTTGACCTCGATAAACCGCTCCAACAGGTGGTCGCCGAGTGCCTCACGCATGATGGCATCCTGTCGCAGCTCACGAAGCGCCTCGTCCAGGGAGCCGGGCAGCAGACTCATCTGGAAGCGCGCCAGCCGATCGGGATCGAAGGCGTACAGGTTTTCCTCCACCGGTGGCGGCAGCGGTAGCTTCTGGCGAATCCCCGACAGCCCGGCGTGAAGCATGACGGCGAACGCCAGGTAGGGGTTGCAGGATGGGTCTGGGGCGCGGAACTCGATCCGGATCGCGGCGCGATCACCGCTGCCGGCTCGGGGGACGCGGATCAAGGCTGATCGGTTCGTCTGGGCCCAGCTGATCGCGACCGGAGCCTCGAAACCCGGAACAAAGCGCTTGTAGGAGTTGACCAGCGGAGCAACGACCGCGCAGAGGGCCGAAGCGTGAGCCAGTTGGCCGGCGATGAAGTGGCGGGCGATCGGGGAGAGGTGGTATTGGTCGGCGCGGTCGTAAAAGACGTTTGTGTCCTTACCAGCCTCGGTCAGGGTCTGGTGCGTATGCATGCCGGAGCCGGCGGCGCCGAAGATGGGCTTCGGCATAAAGGTCGCATGCAGCCCGCGTCGTTGAGCCACCGACTTGACGGCGTACTTAAGCGTCACGAGTTGGTCGGCGCTGCGAAGCGCGTTTCCGAGGGCGAGGTCCAGCTCGTACTGACCGGCGGCGACCTCATGGTGGCTGGTCTCGACCTGGATACCCCGGTCGTCCAGAGCCGCCACGATCTCCTGGCGGACTTCGCTGCCGGCGTCGAGGGGATGGTCGAAGTAGCCTGCGCTGTCATGCCGCACCGGTTGCGGCCGGCCATCGGGACCGTCCAGCCGTAGAAGGAAGAATTCCAATTCGGCGGCGACACTGTAGTCGTAGCCCATCGCGGTGGCTTCCTGAAGGGCTCGGGCCAGCACGCCCCGGGGGTCGCCTGCGAAGCGCTCGCCATCGGGCGTCAGCATGTCGCAGATCACCTGGGCGGTTGGCAGCGAGGAGGGCCCTGCCGGGGCAATCGTCAGCGTGGCCAGGTCGGGCCGAAGAAACATGTCGCTTTCGAACACCCTGGCGAAGCCTTCGACCGATGACCCGTCGAACCACTCGCCGTTCTTCACCGAATGAGCCAGCCGGGCCGCGGGGATGGTGATGCTCTTTACGGTTCCAAGGACGTCAACGAACTGGAGGTCGACGAAGCGAATGCCGTGTTGCGCCAGGAGCTCGAGCGTCCGCTCCAGGGAACCCCCGGACGCGCGGGCACCCGTTGCTTCAGTCTTCGGCGTCGGGAACCCCTCGATGCGGCCACTCGCGCTGCACGTCCTCCACGTCCCAGGAGGGACCGGGGGCCGGGTAGTCGGCGGGTCGCCAGGGTTTGTCGCGGTCGACCTTGCTGTCCGTGTCCATCGCTACTGCTCCTTCAGGGTTGAAAAAGGCGGCTGCCAGGGCGAGTGGCAGCCGCCTTGTGCGACTGACGTTAAATGTCGTGGTAGAGGTAGAACTCCCAGGGGTGTGGCCGGAGGGCGACCTGGTCGTACTCTTTGACGCGCTTGTAATCGATCCAGGTTTCGATCAGGTCGTTGGTGAAGACGCCACCACGGGTCAGGTACTCGTTGTCGATATCGAGCGCGTCGAGCACCTCCGCCAGTGAGCCGGGCGTGCTCTTGACGTGTGCTTTGCGCTCTGGCGCGAGCTCGTAGAGGTCCTCATCGATCGGCTCCGGGGGCTCGATCTTGTTCTGGACTCCGTCCAAGCCGGCCATCAGGCAGGCCGCGAACGACAGGTAGGGGTTGCACGACGGGTCGGGCGTACGGAATTCGAGGCGCTTCGCCTTCGGATTGTCGAAGTACATGGGGATGCGGACGCAGGCGCTCCGGTTGCGCTTGGAGTAGATCAGGTTGATGGGAGCCTCGTAGCCGGGGACCAGGCGGCGGTATGAGTTGGTGGTCGGGGCGGCGAAGGCGAGCAATGATGGCGCGTGCTTGAGCAGGCCACCGATGTACCAGCGGCACATGTCGCTGATGCCTGCATAACCCTTCTTGTCATAGAAGAGCGGCACGCCATCCTTCCAGAGGCTCTGGTGCGTATGCATGCCGGAGCCGTTGTCCTGGAAGAGGGGTTTGGGCATGAACGTCGCGACGAAGCCGTTCTGGGCGCAGACGTTCTTGACGATGTACTTGTACATCATCACCTGGTCGGCCATCTGCACCAGGGTGCCGAAGCGCATGTCGATTTCGGTCTGGCCGGCGGTGCCGACCTCGTGGTGATGGACCTCGACGTCGATCCCTGCCTCGATCAGCTTGAGCACGATCTGTGAGCGGAGGTCCTGCAACTTGTCGGTCGGCGGGACCGGGAAATAGCCTTCCTTGAAACGCGGCCGGTAGGCCAGGTTGGGCTCGTGGTTGTTGCCCGAGTTCCAGATGCCTTCCACCGAGTCGATCTCGTACATGCCCGAGAACTGGTTCTGGTCGAAGCGCATGCTGTTGAAGATGTAGAACTCGCACTCGGGGCCCCAGAAGCTGGTGTCGGCGATCCCGGTGGTGGCGAGGTAAGCCTCCGCCTTCTTGGCCACGTAGCGCGGATCGCGCGAGTAAGGCTCGCGGGTGATCGGGTCGAAAACGTCACAGGTTATAGACATGGTGGGGACGCGGCAGGCCGGGTCGACCAGCGCGGTGGAGGCGTCGGGGATGAGCAGCATGTCGCTCTCGTGGATGTGCTGGAAACCGCGGATGCTCGACCCGTCGAAGCCGATCCCATCCTCGAAGAGGCTTTTGCCAAGCTCCTGTACCGGGATGGAAAAGTGCTGCCAGGTGCCGATCAAGTCGACGAACTTGAGGTCGACGATCTTAAGCCCTTGCTTGTTCGCGAGATCGATGACGGACTGCGCGTCCGACTTGCTTCCCTTCTTTTCGCGGACGCCCTGATCGATCGCCATAAATATGGGTCCCTCCGTTGAACGCGATAATTCGACGTGTGCCCCCGATCCTAGGGGCAGCCGGAGGCCGCGTCATCAGACGGGCGCGACGAGTTCTGGGAGGCGTTTTTGTGCACCGCGCCCAATCGGGCGGGAAGGAGACGGGAAATGCGGGAGCCGGAGGTATTCGTACTGGCCGACCAGGCGCTGAGCCGGGTGGTGGCGCAGATCAAGCCCGAACAGTGGGGCATGAGGATGCCGGCCAGTTTTGCGCGCCGTGACACCGGCCACCTTCCGACACTGAGGGAGATCGTGAACTACCACGCCTATGACGATGCCTGGGTCCCCGACATGCTGGCGGGCAAAACCATGGAGGAAGTCGGTAAGGAGGCTCATAAAGGCGATCTTCTTGGCGACGATCCGGCCGGCCGTTTCCAGGGCCTGGTCGATCGGGCCTGCGCCGCCGCCCGGTCCGTCACCGACCTTGATCGCCCGGTTCATTTGTCATTCGGGGACTTCCCCACCCGGGCCTACTTCTGGCAGATCAATATGTTTCGCGGCATGCGGGCCCACGACATCGCGCGTGTGATCGGGGTCGACCCGGCTCTGCCGGTCCAGCTGGTCGAGGGAATCTGGGAGGAGATCACTCCCCATGCTGAGGAGTGGCGAAAGATCGGCGTCTTTCCGCCGGCCGTCCCGGTCGAAGAATCGGCTCCGCTGCTCGATCGCCTCCTCGGGCTGACCGGCCGCCAGCCGTCGAGCCGGACGGGCTAGGGCGACGCCGGCGGTGACGGTGACGGTGAAGGTGAAGGTGAAGATGAAGGTGAAGGCGTGGGAAGCAGGTCGGCGCTGACACGGTCGACCGTGACACCGAAGTCGCCGGCGCCCTTTGCCTGATCGGGCGCGATCGTGACCACGTAGAGATCTCGGGAAAAGCGGACCAGCAAGGTACCGGCGGTCGTCTTGTCTTCCGTCCAACCTGACTTCGGCAGCGCCGCCTCATAGAAGGGCACGACCGCGGCCAGCTCACCAATGCTGAAGTCATCAGAGATGCTTTCGGTGCCGGCGAGGCCGGGTCGCTCATCGAGCAGCCGGGCCCCGGCGGGGTGCGGTAACGACTGCAACACCGGACGTGTGAGGTGGACGTCGGCACCCGAGATGACGGAAGCGAACGAGGCAGCCTGCACCAGCGCGTAAACGGCGACCAGGCTCAGCAGTACGGTGACCACCGCGCCGCCGCCCCAGAGGGCCGCCCGCCGGTCGAGGTCCTCTCGGTGCCGTCGCCAGGCGGTTCGGAGCAGGAGCGCTGTGCTCACCAGGCAGACGATTATCACGCCGCCACCAAGCAGCTCGAACCACGGTCCCTCGGTCTGGCTTAGGAGCCGGTCGAGGGCGATGGCAATCGCGCCAAGGCCCAGGGCGTAGAAGACGCCGATGGCCGGGGTGAGGTAGGCCGGTTCCCGGCTCGCGATCTCGCCGGCCAGGGCCGGCGCACGCCTCAGGCTTCGGCCGGCTCTCCGGCCGCCTGTTCCCATGCCTCGTAGAGATTGCGAAGTCGCTCAGAGGCCTCCTGGTGCGCCCGGGACAACTCGGCGACTTTCGCGGGATCGTCGTAGGTCTGGTGGTCGGCGAGAGCCTCTTCGACCTGGCGCAACTCGATCTCCAGTTGACTGATCTGAGTCTCGACATCGTCAACTGCGACCGGCTGCACGGAGCGCTGCCTGGCAGGCTTTCCCGGCCGCGCGACTGCCGGCTCGGAGGTTGCGGCACGCAGCGCGGCGCGCTGCCGCCGGCGTTCGAAGTCCGTGTAATTGCCCAGGTGTGTCGTCACCTGGCCTGCCTCGACACTCCACAGACGGGTGGCGATGGCGTCGATGAAATAGCGGTCGTGGGAGACGAACACGATCGTCCCCTGAAAATCGAGTAGAGCCTCTTCGAGCATCTCTTGCGCGGGGATGTCAAGGTGGTTGGTGGGCTCGTCGAGCAGCAGCAGGCCGGCGTCATCCAGCATCAGCTTGGCAAGCGCGACCCGGCTCTTTTCGCCGCCGCTGAGCGAGCGAATCGACTTGAAGGCATCATCCCCGCTGAAGAGCAGGCGGCCCAGGAAGGTGCGCAAGGTCTCCTCGGGCAGGCCAAAGGCATCCTGCAATTCTTTGAGCACGGTCTTGTTGGGGTCGAGGTCGGCCAGATGCTGGTCGTAATAGCGTGTAGTCACCCGCGGGCCGATCTTGACCCGCCCCTCGAGGGGACGAAGTTCGCCGAGCAGCACCTTCAGAATGCTTGTCTTGCCGCATCCGTTCGGCCCGACGATGGCGATGCGTTCCTGGGCAGAGATGGTAAAGGCGGGAACCTTGAGCAGTTCCTTACCTCCGTAGCCGACCCGCAGTCCCTCGCTCTGATAGATCAGGTCGCTCGTGCTGGCGGCCTTCAGGCGAATCTTGATCTGCTTGTCATCGGCGGGTGGCGCAACCCGGGCCAGACGGTCGAGCTTGGTCTGCCGGCCGCGCGCCTCGCGAGCGCGCTGGCCGGCCTTGTAGCGCCGGATGAACTCTTCGGTGCGCGCGATGTACTCCTGCTGGGCCTCGTACTCTTTCAAACGGAGCGCGCGGCGCTCGCGGCGAAGGCGAACGTACTGGCTGTAGTTGCCCGGGTACCACTCCGCTGAGCCGGCCTGGAACTCGATGATGTCGTCGGTGGTGCGCTCCAGGAAGCGCCGGTCGTGGGAGACAATCAACATCCCCGCTCGCGAGAGACGGAGGAAACCCTCCAGCCACTCGATCGCCTCCAGGTCGAGGTGGTTGGTCGGCTCGTCGAGCAGCACCAGGTCGGCGTCCTGGAGCAGCAGGCGGGCCAGCGCCAGGCGGCGACGCTGACCACCACTGAGAGCGCTGGGGGCAAGTGCCTGGTCCGCCTCGGTCAGGCCAACGCCGTGAAGGACCTCCACCACGCGGTTGTCGTAGGCGTAGCCGTCGAGCCGTTCGTACTCGTGCTGGACGTCCCCGTACTCCTCCAGCACGGACGTCAGGTCGGGGGCGGAGGGCGCCGCCATGGAGGTCTGAAGCTGATCGAGCCGCCGGCGGAGCTGGATGATGTCAGGGCGGCTGTGTAGCGCGTCCTCGTAGACACTCTCATGAGGTCCTGCTTCCAGCTCCTGGGCCAGGTAGGCCGGCCGAACCCGGTTGGCGAGCACGATCGAGCCGCGAGTCGGGATCAGTTCCCCGGAGATCGCCTTGAGGACGCTGGATTTGCCACTTCCGTTGGCGCCAACGATCCCGACCCGCTGCCTCGGCTCAACCTGGAAGCTGAGATCGCGGAGTACATCGGTGGCGCCGTATGAGATTCCGAGTCCATCGACACGTAGCAGTGGCATATCACCGGAAGTCTAAGTCGGAAGTGCGGAATAAAGCTCACCCCCAGCTGGTTTCCGACCTTGTACGCAACTGGATGTCAGTAAAGAGGGCAAGCCGATGACAGGATTACTAGCACAGACCAACGCCACCATCCGTGAGGCCGAGCG
>DASWQQ010000289.1:0-14147 GCA_036403615.1 Candidatus Dormiibacterota bacterium
CATGACATCGAGATACGAGTCCGAAATCAGTTGCAGTCCGCGAGTGATCAGCGAGTCGTGTATCTTTCGCTGGCGCTCCAGCTCTTGTTCGTGCTGGTACTCCTCGGGGAGCGTGTACTCCATTTGCTTGAAACGGACGTCATGCATCCGGGCGGCGTAGATGTGACTTCCAATTAACTTTGCATCAGTCGCCTGGGCGAGACGGACGGCGACGGCGACGGCCGCATTGGAGTGATCCGAATTGTCGAGAGGGACGTAAATTTTCTCGTACACGGACAGCTCCTTCCTCCAGCGGCGCGGCCGCGAGCCGACTGCAACACGAGGCGAAAGTCCTTCCTGACCGCTGGCTCCCATGATATCCAGCGGCCTCGACAAAAAGCTAGAGCTTGGCCTCGATCCCCCAGCTAGTAGTCAGCGACTCGCCGGGCTTCAGTCGACGAAGGCCATCTCCGGTTCGAAATGCATTAGGTGCGCACGTCATGGGCTCGATTGCGATGCTCTGCCGGCGGCGGTGGCGCTGCGGGATGGCATCGCCGGTGAAGACCATCAGGTAGGCGTAGGGCGGTTCCATCCACATGGTCACCTGCCGCTCACCCCTGGCGCTCTGGAGCACAGACCGGATCCGCCCATCCGTGTCCGGGACGACGCTGGCAAAGGCAGTGTCCATCTGCAGCTTGCCGATTTGCCGCAGTTCAAGAAAATCGTATTCCGTCCCTCGCACCTTCTGGCTCCGACCGGTCGGGATCAGGCGGTCATTTGCCTCCAACCGAAGCAGGGCGGGAAGCTTGAGTTGCGCCTCGTCGATCAGGCCGCCGACGGTGAAGTAAGGATGGTGACCGGTGCCGTAGGGCAGGGGGCCCTCTCCGATGTTGGTGCCGCTGGTCCTGACCGTCAGACCATTTGCCGCCAACCGATACTCGACCTCCAGCGCCAAAGAGAACGGGTATCCCTCCTGGGGATGAAGTATCAGCTCGAGCCGGACCCAATCGGGCCCGGACCCCTGCAGGGCCCAATTTGACCAGCGGGTAAGGCCATGCAGCGCATTCTGCCGGGCTGGTTCGGTCAGCGGGGTCTGATGGCGCCTGCCGTCGAACTCGTAACTCCCGTCTTCGATGCGGTTGGGCCAGGGGAGCAGCAGCGCCCCGCGGCAGACGTCGCACATTTCGTGCTCGGCGTAGCCATCGATCACTGGTGCAGCACCCACCGTGAAAGTCCGTAGCCCGGCACCGACTTCGGTCACTACGACCTGTTGGTTGCCCGACTTTAGGATGAACTGGCGGCCGGAGGGTATCGTGGAGGACACTCGCCTTCGGATAATAGGACGATGGCGACACTGAGCCTCGGACTCTTCGGTACTCCCCGGGACGAGTTGGCCGACACCGTGGATGGTGAGGTCCCGGAGTGGATCGAGCGCCTTTACCAGAGCTATGGGACGACCGCCACCGAGGCTCCGGCGAGCGCGTCCGTGCTCGCCCTGGGAGAATCGCTGGGGCATCGTTTGCGCAAGCTCTCCCTGCTTCTAAGCAAGATGGAAGCGCTGGGGTGGACGATCTCGCCGCGCAGATGGACGCTGGTTGCCAGTACTTCTCTTGACGAGGCCCAGGCTGAGGCCGAACTCGAAAGGGCAGGGGTCTGGGTCATCGCCCGTCAGCACGCACCACGCGACAACGCTGGCAACGTGCGCTGGTCCCGGAGGCTGTTTCCATAACTGACGCTCCAGACGCGCTCCTCGAGAGCCTGGTCGACCGGGACCCGTTGAAGCAGTTCACGACCTGGTTCCGGGAGGCCCGCGCCTCCGGAGAAGAACTTCCCGAGGCGATGACCCTGGCGACCGCGACAGCCGACGGTCAGCCTTCCGCACGAATGGTGCTGCTACGCGGCTTTGACGAGCGCGGGTTCGGCTTCTATACGAACTACGCGAGCCAGAAGGGCCGTGATCTCGAAGAGAATCCCCGGGCCGCGCTCGTGATCTACTGGCCAAAGCTGGGTCGCCAGGTGCGGATCACCGGCACGGTGGTCAAGCAAAGCAGGGAGGAGTCCTCCGCCTACTTTCACAGCCGGCCGGCGCCAAGCCAACTGAGTGCCTGGCTATCCCGGCAGAGCGACATCGTTCCCAGTCGGGCGGCGCTTGAGGAGGGCGTGGCTGCGCTTGCCCTCCGATTTGAGGGAAAAGAGGTGCCCTTGCCACCTACCTGGGGAGGCTACCGGGTCAGACCGGAGATGCTCGAGTTCTGGCTTCACCGTGACAGCCGGCTGCATGACCGAATTCGATACCGGCGTCAAGAGTCGGGCTGGTTGATCGATCGGCTAAGCCCGTGAAGGCGAAGCGCCCGAGCGCGCGAGCACCCGGGCGCTTCCAAAAAGTTCCTACTTGATGCGGTAGATGACGATGGTGGCGTCGAAGTTGTGCGCTGCGTCGTAGGATCCGGCGGCCGCCAGTCGCACCCCGGCGTGAATTGCGCCGAGGGAGCCTGCCTGCCGCTGTTTCTTGGCGGCCAGCTCGAAATACCTGGTGCCGCTCGTAACAGAGATGTGAACATCCTTGCCCTCGCGCGTCCGAATCGTAATGACGTTGCCGCTAACGCTTAAGACCTTGCCGGCGAGCCGCGCCTGCCCGATGTGAATCCGTCTTGCGTAGAGTTTCCCCGCGCGTTCGACGAACCTGACCCTGACGTGACCGTTCACCTCGATCTCTGACCAGTTCGCCTTCACATTCGTTCCCTTGACTACGACTGTGTCATCGGCGCGCAGCAAGGCCTGGCTGGTGCCCTTAGCGTCCCTCACCGTTAGCTGGCTCCCGCTGATCGCCGTCACCGTCCCGTTGACGACGTCTTTCGATGCCTGGCGCTGCTGCTTAGCTGAGGCGGCCGCCGGGCTGGCCAGCGGCGCCGCCGCTGCTCCGGTTGTGACTACCGCTGCGAGAACACCTGCGACCGCTACACCTGCGAACACTTTGCCGAACATTTCTGCCGACCTCCTGGGTATTAGTGGCGATGGTTCCCATCCTGACGGCTGCGGCTGAGACGTCTGCTTGAAAAGCCTTAAAGGCGCCTGAGACCACGCCGGGACGCGGCCTTAACGATTCTTTCGAGGACGGGGACGCGCCGTTTGCGCTCGTTACGGTTTAAGCCCGCAGTCCGATCAAGGATGCGAAAGGGCTTACGCGTTACGCGCTCCGTAGCCTTGCGCCCTTATCGTCGCCTGCGTGGGACCAAGCGTCGCGCTCCATCTCGCCGAAGCGGACCCCGGGTTCGAGCGGGAGCCACACGGTCTGGACGGCCACAATTACGGCCCCTTGAATGAGCTGCTCTACGACGACGGCATAAGCGAGGTCATGGTCAATGGGCCAGGCCAGGTCTACATCGAGCGGAAAGGACAGCTGACACTCTCGGACGTACGCTTCGAAAGCGAGGAGCAATTGGTCCAGCTGATCCGTGACATCGCAGGATTCGTGGGACGAAGGATCGATAGCGACTCCCCGATGGTCGATTGTCGCCTCCCTGATGGCTCGCGAGTCAACGCCATAATTCCGCCCCTGGCTCTGGACGGGTCTTCGCTGACGATCCGGAAGTTCTCTCGCGACCCCTACACGGTGCAGGACTTGATCGGCTTCGGAACCCTGACGTCGGAAGCCGCCGCCTTTCTGGAGGCTTGCGTCAAGGCACATTTCAACATCCTGGTGGCCGGTGGGACAGGCTCAGGCAAAACGACTACCCTGAATCTCCTGTCGTCCTTCATCCCGGACACCGAGCGGGTCGTGACGATCGAGGATGCTGCCGAACTGCAGCTCCGTCAACCACATAAGGTAAGGCTGGAGTCGAGGCCGGCACGTATCGATGGCACCGGCCGGATCTCAATCCGTGACCTGGTCGTCAACGCGTTGCGGATGCGTCCTGACCGGATCGTGATCGGCGAGTGCCGCAGTGGCGAGGCCCTGGACATGCTTCAGGCCATGAATACAGGTCACGATGGGTCGCTGACCACCATCCACGCCAACACGCCTCGCGACACGCTGGCCCGTCTCGAAACGCTCGTCCTGATGTCGGGCGTCGAGCTACCGCAGCGCGCCATTCGCGAGCAGATCGCTTCCGCCATTCACATCATCGTGCAGCAGTCTCGCATCCGCGATGGATCGCGTCGGATCACCAATATCACTGAGGTGATTGGCCGCGAAGGTGACACCATCACGCTGCAGGACGTCTTCCTCTTCGAGGAGACGGGCGTAGACGGGAACGGGAAGGTGATGGGGAAATTGAGCCCAACCGGCATTCGTCCCAATGCGATGGCCAAGGTCTATTCGAAAAAGGTCGCCATCGCGCCGGCCCTGGCCAGCCTCTATCCGGACCGCAAATCGCCTGATTTCACGCTGGGGGTACGCCGATGAACATCGAATTCGACCAACTGGATCCCGAGATTCTTCGGGACGTGGCGGCCGACATGCGCGGCGAGCTCGACCGGGTCCAGGAGCAGATGGAGGAGCTTACCCGCCAGAACAAGCGGGCACTGGCGCTGAAGGCCATCTACCAGGCGGACCCACTGACCCGTGAGCGCTTCAATCTCCTTCACGACCACGTCGACCAGTACGCCGGCAAGATGGCGGAACTGCGGGAAGAAGAGCGCCTTTTGACTCGCTGGCTGGATCGCTGCGGAGAGCTACTGCGCGGCTCGCGCCGCGCCGCCTGACAGAGCGCCGCTAGATCTCGACGGCCCGGACGATGAAGTCGCGGCTACCGTCCCAGGTCCAACAGGTCTGCAGCGTCAGCGATGAGACCGCGGTCGCTCCCAGTGGCCACATCTGCGTGTTGCTGACGATCGTCGTCGAGCTGACCCGGTAGGTATGTACCCGGCCCGACGGGTCGCCGTACTTGACGATGTCACCCGCCCGAAGGGCGAGGATTGGCGTAAAGGTGCCCGGGTTGTGGGCCATGATGTAGGTGTTGTTAGCGCCGGCGCAGCTCCAGCGCCACGCACCATAACGGGGCACGGCCATCCGCCCCAGGCAGTCGCCGTACCAACCAACTCCGAGGCTTAGACCAAGGCGGGGAATGACGATCTGGTTGGCGCGAACGGCAGGCGCGGCTGGTGGAGCGGCTGGTCGAGCTGGGACCCGCGGCGCTGTCGCGCGTGCAACCGACGGAAGCGGCGCTGCAGGCACGATCTGGGCCACAGACCCCGCTGCCACCCCCGCCACCGCCTCTACAGGAAGCGCCTGAGCCGCCGCGCGCTCCACCGAGACCTGGCGGAGGATACGAAGGTCATCCTGTTCCCAGCGGCTCGAGCTCGTCGCCGCGGCCACCGGGCGGGTGGTGACCGTCGGGTGGGAGGTCAGAAGCGGAAAGCTCAGGATCCACAGGCCGATACCGGTGAGAAGCGGCGTCCGCCAGCGCTGAAGGAAAGCTGCCATCGCTCGGGAAACGGCCGGGCGGCGGCCGGGTTTGCGCCATTTACGCCATCGTCACGGGCTGTAACGATCCTGTCCCAAAGGCGCTGGGCGCCCTGAACTGATCAGCTTTACATCGGCCCGAGCCGGTTGCTTGCTAGGCCGTCCTGGTCAGCGGCTGGGCGGGCCCGACGTAGCGCTCGACGAGCGCGACCAGGTCCGCGATCTCGTAGGGCTTGGTGAGGCACTCGCTGCAGCCGGCGGCGATCGCCGATTCCCTGTCTCCCACCATCGCATGGGCGGTGATCGCGACCACCGGGATCCCCGCCAGCGCGGGGTCGGCCTTGAGCGCGCGGGTAGCCTCCCAGCCGTTCATCTCGGGTAAGGAGAGGTCCATCAGGATGAGGCCGGGATTGAGGCGGCCGGCCATCTGCACTGCCTCGCGTCCGTTCGGTGCGAGCTCACAGACGTAGCCACGTGAGCGAAGGATCTTCAGTGCCATCTTCTGCATCATCGCGTCGTCCTCGGCGACCAGGATCAGCTTGCTCATGCGGCCTCTCCCTGGGCCCGGGCCTGGCCGAGAACCTGCCGCACAGCGGCGGTGAGACCGGCGGGCTCAATGGCTCCCTTGGCGATGAATCGCTGGATGTGCCCATTGAGTGTGAGGACATCCTCGGCGGTCAATTCCTTCGCGCTGACGATGATCACGGGGATCTGGGCGGCGACCGGCAGGGCTCGCATCCGGGCTACGGTTTCAAAACCACTCATTCCAGGCATCATGAGGTCCAGCAAGACGAGGTCGGGCGGCGCTGCCTGGACGCTGACCATTGCGGAATCTCCGTCCGATGCGAGTTCCACCCGAGCGCCCTCCTCACCGAGAATCTTGGCCAGCAGGATGCGGGCCTCGGGATCATCATCCACGACCAGCACGCGTTTCCCGTTTAGCTGCGGCAACAGGTGATGAACTTTTTCAACAAGAGCATTGCGGTCGTAAGGTTTCGCCAGGTAGTCGGAGGCACCGAGAGCGAATACAAGTCGCTGGTCCTCGACGATTGTTACGACCAGTACGGGCAGGCCGGCGGTATCGGGATCCTCCCGCAGCTTCTCCAGCACCCACCAGCCGGAAGCATCCGGCATCATCACGTCGAGCGTCATCAGCACCGGCCTGGACTCATGGGCGAGCTGCACGGCATCCGCGGCGTTCGAGGCTTGCACCGTTTTCCAGCCCTCCTGCTCGAGGTGCCGGGCAATCAGTTGCCGGACGCTTGAGTCGTCGTCCACGACGAGGATGACATTGCCCGGCAGTCCCTGGTTCGGCCGCTGGGCGGCGCGCGGTTTGGCCGGGGGCAAAGCCGCAACCGGGGCGGCGGCCCAGGCCGGGACGGTGAACATGAAGGTACTTCCCTGGCCGGGGTCGCTCACGACGGTGATTGCGCCTCCGTGCATCTCTACGAGTTTGCGAACGATGCTGAGGCCGAGCCCGGTGCCGCCATGCCTGCGGGTGCTGCTCCCGTCTCCCTGCACGAACTCCTCGAAAATGACCTTCTGGGACTCGGCCGAGATGCCGATCCCGGTGTCTTTGACAGCGATTCGCACCATACGTCCGGATGGCTGGGCAAAGACCTCGATGTGCCCCCGGTCGGTGAATTTGACCGCGTTCGATAGGAGGTTGATGAGTATCTGCTTCAACCGAACCGGGTCCGCCTCGACTGCGGGTAGTGTCGAGGCGATGCGGGTCTCGATCCGCAGACCTTTCTGCTGAGCCAGGGGACGGATACTTTCGAGCACCGAGTTCACCAGACCGGGTAGCTCGAGCCGTTCCGGCGTCAGCTCCATCTTGCCCGCCTCGATCTTGCTCAGATCGAGAATCTGGTTGATCAGGTTCAAAAGCGATTGGCCGCTGCGGTTCACCTGCTGGACGTCCTGCTGCTGCTCCTCGTTCATGGGGCCATCGATGCCGTCTAGCAGGATCTGCGAAAAACCGATGATTGCCGAGAGTGGCGTCCGCAGCTCGTGCGAAACGTTGGCAAGGAACTCTGACTTGAGCTTGTTGGCGCGGGCCAGCTCCTGGTTCGCCGTCTGAAGCTCCTTGGTTCGTTGCAGGACCTTTTCTTCGAGAGTCTGGTAGGCGGTGCTCATCTGGCTGGCCATCTGGTTGAAGGTCTGCGCCAGCGCCAGCAACTCGCGTGCCGCGAACCCCTCACGCACGCGCACCGGTGTGACGAAATCGCCGCTCGCGATCCGGGCGGCTGCACGGTTCAACTCACCAACCGGGCGCGTGAGCCACATGGCTGCCAGGAAACCGAGCACCAGCGCCAGTACGACGGCCACGAGGAGCCATTCGAGCGTGCTCAAAATCAGCGGAGTCAGCTCAGCACGGAGCTCGGCGACGGACTGCGAAACCCAGACCTTCCATCCGACCACGGGAACCGTGGCAAAGCCTGCCGCCCGCGGCAGACTCCCGTCGAGGTCCGTATACCAGCTCACGCCCCGTTCGGTGCCGAGGGACTGCTGGAAGATGGCCTCCGAGGAGAGGTCCTTGGCCTGCAGTCTCCAGTCGTCTCTCGGATGAGCGATGATCCGACCCCGCCGGTCTACGACCACTGCCTGACCACTGGCACCGATCTTGCTGTACAGGGAGAGGCGCTGCACCTCCGACAACCCGACGGTGCCGGCCAGGTAGCCGATCAGCTGACGCTTGCTGTCCAGGATAGGCACCGCGATTACCACTGCGGCCACGCTTGTGTCCCCGTTAGAACGCACCACGTCCGAGTACCGTGGACCAATCCGCATCGGGTTGAGGACTTCCTTGACGTAGTTCCACTGGCTGTAGTCCACCCCAGCGCCGCCCGGGGGATCGGAGGCGACCGCGTGCCCGGCAAGGTTTCCGACATAGAGTTGGAGCAGCGCGGGCTCGGCGGTGTGCGCCGCAGCCAGTTCCTGAGTCAGGTGAGTCGCGTCAAAGCCTCCCGCGTTTATGCCGGGCAGGGTGGCAGCGTCGTTCGACTGAATTTGAGAGCCGGTGCTTTCCAGCGCGGCCGTCTGCGCCAGGATGTAGCCGTAAACCGCCTGGGCCAGGGTCTGGGCCATCGGCTCGTGCTTCTGTTCGATGGTCTGGTTCTGAGTGGTAAAAAGGGAAGAGATTCGCTGAGCGCCGAAGAAAACAAGCGGACCGACCGCCACCATCAAGAAACCGACGCTCATGTACCAGCGCAGGCTGTGCGGCGGCCGGCCGGCCGGGAGGGTCGGCGAACGCGACTCCACAGGGCAGTAACGTCCTGCGAAGCTCAACTTTGCTCCGAGCAGGCCAACCGCGTGCCCCCGTTGTTACCGCCTCGTTACTCTTCTTTGAAGATGGCAGGGTTGAGGGCGCGTGACCGTGCCCTGTTAACGGTTGCGCGGCTGCGCGGCGTCTACCCGGCCGCCTCCGAGCTGAGCCATGAGAACCCGTTCCAGATGCTGATAGCGACGATCCTGTCGGCCCAGACCACGGACCGCGCCGTGAACTCTGTAACCCCCCGGCTTTTCGGCGCCTATCCTGACGCAGCCGCGCTCGCCCACGCCGACCCGGCTGGGGTCGAAGCAATCATCAAGCCAACCGGGTTCTTCCACGTCAAAGCAAAAACGATAATCGCCTGCGCGGCGGCACTCGTGGAGCGTTTCGGAGGCGAAGTTCCCCGTCGCATCGAGGAGCTGGTGACCCTCCCCGGCGTCGGGCGAAAAACCGCGAACGTCGTGCTCGGCGTTGCCTTTGGCATCCCGGGGTTTGCTGTGGATACCCACGTCACACGCCTCACCGGTCGGCTGAGATTGAGCAAGAGCTCCGATCCGGTCAAGATAGAGGCTGATGTGACGCGGATGGTCCCCCCAGAGGAATGGACCGGACTGAGCCTTCGGCTGATACTGCACGGGCGCCGCGTGTGTGTTGCGCGGGCTCCCCGGTGCACGGAGTGCGTGCTCAAAGATTTCTGCCCGTCCTCGGCGCTCCGGCATCGACGGGGCCCGACCCCCGCCCCGATTCGCGGATAATTGACGCCGTGCGGATAGGGGTTCTGACAGGAGGAGGCGACGCCCCGGGATTGAACGCGGCCATTCGAGCCGTAGCTCGACGGGCCTTCGAGCGCGGGATCCAGGTGACCGGGGTCAAGAATGGCTGGGCGGGCGTGCTGGCTGCCGGAGATCTGGAAGAGCTCACTCCTGCATCCGTTCGCGGCATCCTTCCCCTTGGCGGCACCATCCTGGGGACCTCGCGAACCAACCCGTTGAAGGAAAAGGGCGGCGTTGAGCAGTCAATCCGGTTGCTGCGCAACAACGGGATTGACGGCCTGGTTGCCATCGGGGGAGATGACACCCTTTCAGTGGCTGCGGCCATGTCGGAGGCCGGTTATCCGGTGGTGGGCGTACCGAAGACTATCGACAACGACCTGTCAGTAACCGAGTTCTGCATTGGGTTCGATACGGCCGTGGGCGTCGTGGTCGAGGCGCTCGACCGGCTCCATACGACCGCTTCCGCCCATCACCGGGTGATGGTGGTCGAAGTGATGGGGCGGGATACGGGTTGGGTCGCAATGGTCGGCGGACTCGCCGGCGGGGCAGATATGATTCTGATTCCCGAGTTTTCCGTTGAGCTTGAGGAGGTGGAGCAGCACCTCCATCGCCGCCGGGGAGAAGGCAAGGACTTCAGCATCATCGTGGTCGCGGAGGGTGTCAGAATGCAAGCCCGCGAGCCGGTGGCCGCTGCCGCCGCTACTGCGGAAAAGCGTGATGCCTTCGGCCACGTGCAGCTCGCCAAGCAAGGGGTGGGCGATGCCCTCAGCACCAGGATCGAGGAGGCAACCGGGTTTGAGACGCGGGTGACAGTTCTGGGACACCTGCAGCGGGGTGGGTCACCGTCGCCGGTCGATCGCATCTGGGCGACACGGCTGGGAGTGGCGGCCACCGACCTGCTCGCAGAGGGCAAGGCCGGATTGATCCCGGTGCGCCAGAATGGCGAGGTAGTCATCGTGCCGCTGCGCGACGTTATCCGAGAAACCCGGCGTGTCCCCGAATCTCTCTATCGGCTGCAGCGGATCTTCGGCTAAGGCTTCAGGCGCTTCGGCGCTTCTGCTCGTAGAGCGTGACGTCGGCGACCGCCAGGAGTTCGTCCGCCGTCCTTCCGTCCTCCGGGAAGGTTGCAAGTCCGAGGCTGACGCCGGGGATCTGAAGGAGCTGCCGGCCGGCGAGAAAACGATGCCGCGCGATGCCCTCCGTGATGCGCTGGGCCACAACGCTGGCCGCTGCGCGTGGTGTCCCGGGTAGCAGGACTACGAACTCGTCGCCCCCGTAACGCGCCACCACATCCTCTCCGCGGACAGCGTCGGTCAGGGCATTGGCCACTTCTCGGAGCAAGGCGTCGCCGGCCAGGTGGCCATAGGTGTCATTGACGAGCTTGAGGTCATTGACGTCAAGGAATACCACCGAGAAGGCCTCGTCAGTCGCTTCTGCCCTGGCGGTTTCCTTGGCAACGCGGTCCAGGAAAAGGCGCCGATTATTGAGCCTGGTAAGCGGGTCGTGGCTGGCTTCGCGCTTCAAGGTGTGATGCAGTTGAGCGACCTCGACACAGGCGGCGAGTTGTGAGCCGACGGCAGACATCAAATCGAGATCGGCATGAGTGAAGGCGTCCCGCTCTTCACTCTCGGCGTTCAGTACGCCTATCAGGCGGCCACGGCTGATCAAGGGAAATGCCAATTCGGACCGCACCTTAGGATCAAGCCCGACGTAGCGTGGCTCGGCATTGACGTCGGGAACGACCAGCGCGGTTCCGTGCTCGAAGACCCAGCCGGTGATCCCTTCCCCCGGCTCGATAGTCCGGCCGGTTACGTCGACGGCGTATCCGCTCTGGGCCCCGACCCGGAGGCCCGGGATACCGTCAGCCGGGAGCATGACCGCGACCATGTAGTAACCCATCACCTCGCGCATGATGTCCGCTATCCGTTGTAGTAGGACATCCAGCTCGAGCACCGCGCTGGTCTCCTGGGCGATTCGGTAAATGATGCGTAGCTCTCGGGAGTCGGCGACGGTGAGCACATCACGCCGTCCTCCTGGCTCCGATGGGCTGGTACGCTCCGCCATCGCCCGCTCGAGGCGCTGGTACCACTCTGCGCGCGCTTCTCCTGCCGCGCGGCACATTGCCACAAAGGCCTTGGTAACCGTTGGATCGAGGCCCACACCTGCAAACTCAGGCAGTTCGCCGAGGCCATCGTCGATGGTTGTCGTTGTGATGTTGGGGAGCTCCAGGGTCACATTGAAGAAGGCGTTGATCACAGCGACGATACGAATCTCGAGGGGGATCGCCTCACCGCGGAGACCATCAGGGTAACCCTCGCCGTTGAACCACTCGTGGTGGGAACGGACCAGGGGCGCCAGGTCGGCCAGTGAGTCGAAGCGGCTCAACAGGTCCGATCCAACCGCAGGGTGGGTCATCATGATTGCCCGCTCCTCAGGATCGAGCCGTCTCTGCCTGTTCAAGATGGTGTCGGGGAGCCCGAGCTTACCCAGATCCTGCAGCAGGGCTGCATAGCGCACCCGGCGACGGCGCATCCCATCCAGACCGAGGTGCTCGGCGAGGCGGTCGGCGAGCTCGGCGCGCTCCGCGGCCCGCCCGGGTAGCTGCTCCCGGAGCTCAATCGCCCCGGCGAGTGTCCGGACGAAAGCCTCCTCCATCTGGTGGGACTGCGCCAGCAAGCGCGCCGTTTCGATGGCCGCCGCTGTCTGGTTGGCGAAGGCCATTACTGCCGGCAGGTCCTCCTGCCGTAGGGCGGGCCCAACCACGGTGATTGCTCCTACCACCCTGTCCTGGGTCACGAAGGGCGCGGATACGGCACTCCGCAGGTTCAAGGCGTCCACGATTTTGGCTGCGTTCAGCGCGCGTTCGGCCGGAAGCGTGCGAGCGATCCCCCTCAGAAGTGCTTCGGGGTCCCCGATGTACTGAGGCTGTCGCGTCGTGCAGGCCCGGTTGAGGACCGGAATCTGCTCGAAGGCTAGAAAGGTCGGTCCGGCCGGGTGTCCCGAGAGTTCGCGCAGCGCTGGGCCGAAACCGCCGATGTTTGCGTGGGCGATCGTAAGCCCGGCGAAGTCCTCGCGCGCCAGGAAGAAGAAGGAGGAGAGGCCGGCTTCGGCCAGCCGTTCGCCCACCGCCTGGAAGATTCGGTCACGGTCGCGCAACTGAAGCGCCTCCATGCCTGCCTTGCTCAGAGCAAGGAGCAGGGGATCTGTGACAGGCGGGCTCGCGAGCGCGGCCGGTCGGAACTGCTCGAAGCCGGCCTTGACCAGGGCGGAGGGATTGAAGAACCACACCCGCCCGATCTTTTCCGCCGGTAGGCGGCCGGCCCGGGCCTGTCTCCTGACAACCTCGGGATGCCGGCCGATGGCTGCGGCTACCTCCTCCACCGACAACAATCCGGCCGGGGCGTGGAGGGGGAGCGCAGGCTGTTGTGTCACGCGACGGTCCACTGGTCGATGCAACGAAGGAAGGGAGCTGTTCTTACGTCGTACTGCCGTGGATCCCCTGCCTTCCGGCCCGATGCCGGAGCGTCGCACCATCCTGGTAACCGACGACAGCAGCGCCAATCGCGACCTACTTTCCGGGCAGCTTTCCACGCTTGGCTTCTGGACCGAGGCGGCTACCAACGGCGAGGAGGCCTGTCAGGCGGCGAGGCGCCTGATGCCTGACCTGATCTTGATGGATATCGAGATGCCCGTAATGAATGGCCATGATGCCTGCAAGCGCCTCAAGGCCGATCCGAAGACGGCCGAGATCCCGATCCTGATGATGACCGGCTTCGATCCCCGCCCAGAGCGCACCAAGATGGTCGAGTCTGGCGGCGATGACCTGATGGTCAAACCGGTCGCCATGCGCGACCTCCAGGTGCGAGTCAGGGCATTGCTGCGGCTCAAAGAACTCAGGCGGGACCTTCGCAGCACCCAGGAGAGCCTTCGCGAACTGGTCAAAAAAGAGGACCCGACCGAGTCCAGGGCGCCCTTCGACGACCGCGTTGCCCTTACCGCGCAGGCGATCGCCCGGCTGATCGGTCTGGATGCCGAGGACCAGGAGGTCGCGTACCACGCAGGCCTGCTTCACGACATCGGCCAGATCGGCCTTCCCGAAGAACTTCTCAACCGGCAGGGCTCCCTCTCGCCCGAGGACTTCGCCCGGATTCAGCAGCACACCATCCTGGGCGCCGAGATCGCCGGGCCTTTCCGCCCCGCCACCGTACTTGCCCCGGCCATCCGGCATCACCACGAACGCTGGGACGGCGGCGGTTATCCGGACAAGCTACAGGGCCCGGCGATCCCGATGATGGCCCGCATCGTATCGGTGGCGGACGCCTTCCACGCCATGATCACGGACCGCCCGTACCGCCCGGCCCACACCGTCACCCGCGCGCTGGAGATCCTTGCCGCCGGTTCCGGCAGCCAGTGGGATCCCCGCCTCTGCGCCGCCTTCGCCAGCAGTTCCCTCCCGCAGCGCATCGCTGGGGTCGACGAGCAGCAAGCGAAGATCGCCTGAGGCCGGTATAGCGAGGCCGCAGGCCGAGCCGCGCTTTCGCGCGTATCAGGGCGGGCGCCGTATGCGGCCCGTGCGAGCAAGCGAGCGCATCCCTTTTGCGCGAGCGCGGCGCGGGCCGCTGGACGGCGCCCATGCCCGGTCGGTTACCCGGGTTAAGGGCTGGGGGAAATAGAAAGGCCGGCCCGAAGGCCGGCCTTTCCTCGTTTAGCGAACTCGACT
>DASWQQ010000290.1:0-9304 GCA_036403615.1 Candidatus Dormiibacterota bacterium
CCTCCTTCTGTTACCGCTGGCGGCGGCTCGAAACGGGCTCAGGCCGTTGCTACCGCGATGGAAGTTCGTGCTCGCCTACACGCTTGTGGAGGTTGCCCTACCCTGGGTTCTCCTCTCGGATGCTGAGCGTCACCTGACAAGTTCGCTGACCGGCCTGCTGATCGCCGCCGTTCCATTCGTGGGCGTTATCCTGAGCTGGCTCACAGGCGCCGCTGATCGCTTCGACGCGAGGCGGCTGGCGGGACTGATCATCGGCTTCCTCGGCGTCGGCGCATTGGTCGGCCTGGACGTTTCGGGCAGCGACCTGACCGCGATCGGGGAGCTGGGCCTGGTGGCGATCGGCTACGCAGTCGGGCCCATGATCATCGCGCGGCGCCTCTCGGACGTCCCCGGGATGGGTGTGGTCGCGGTCTCCTTGACACTGCCGGCAGTGGCGTATTCACCCTTTGCGCTCAGCCACTTACCCGGCAAGATGCCCTCCGTGCAGGTGCTGCTGGCGATCGCCGTGCTGGGGGTCATATGTACCGCGCTTGCCTTCCTCGTCTTCTTCGCGCTGATCGCGGAGGTCGGCTCCGTGCGGGCGACGATGATCACCTACGTCAACCCAGCTGTGGCCCTCGCCCTCGGAGTCGCCCTGCTCCATGAGCCCTTTACTTTTGGGGCGGCGCTCGGATTCGTCCTCATCCTGGCCGGCCTGTTTCTGGCGACACGTCGACCTCGCCGCGCGCTGGAATTGTCAAGAGCGTAGCCGCCGCCGCCGCCAGCGTAACGGCGGCCCCGAGCAGCAGCGGCAGCGCGATCGAACGCTCGAACATGGGCCCTGTGACCCCCGATCCGATCGGCTGTCCGACCATGTTCAAGCTCATCGAGACGGCAAAAGCCCGGCCGAACCAGACCGGGTCCGTGCGCCGCTGGCGTATCGCAAAGATCGCCACCAGGCTTACGGCGCCGGCAGCCCCGATCAGCAGCGCGACGACCAGGACCTCGACCAGATTGGTCGCGAAGGCAAGCAGAACGAGGCCCGGGACCTGGGCAGCTGTAAAGGCCGCGATCAACCGCCGTTCCTTGCCCTCGGTACGGAGACGACCGGCCAGGAGCCCGGCGACAAGTCCCGCCAGGCCGAAAACGGCCCAGACCTGGCCAACGGTGTCCGCCCCGCCGTGCATTCTTCCAATAACAAGAAGGGGAATGCCGATCACGAGCGGCCCGACCCCCAGGTTCGTGAAGAACATCGCAACTGCCAGCCCTCGCAGGGTCGGGTGTTTGAAGACGTATGTAAGCCCTGCCCAGGAGTCGCCCAAAAGAGACTGGGACGACTGCGCCCGCTCGATCGGCTCGCGAACGCCCAATAGCGAGACCGCCGCCAGGGCGACTATGGCAGCCATCGCAAAGAGGGCCGCTTCGGGGCCGAACCTCGCGATCAGCAGGCCGGCCGCGGCGGGTCCGATAATCGACGTCACCGAGTAGGTGCTGGTGTCCAGCCCGTTCGACCGGTCCCAGAGTGGTCGGGGCACCATCAGGGGAAAGAGCGACCGGGACCCCGTCACGCTGAAGATGTTGCTCAGGGAAAGGACGCTGATGATCGCCAGTAACAGCGGAAAGGGCAGGGCGTGCCGCAGGGCGAGGACCGCGATCGCCGCCGTTAGCGCGGCGGTGACGCTGTAATCAAAGATCATGAGCCGAACGCGGCCCTGCCGGTCGAGTAAGGACCCGGCGACCGGACTCAAGATCAGCCCCGGGACGATGCCGAATACGACTGCCAGTCCCGCCAGCGCCGGCGACCGGTAGCGCTGTAAGACGAACAGGACCAGGACGATTTCCCACATCTGGGCTGAGAGACGACCCAGCACTGTGCCTGCCATAACCCGTGCAAAGCCGGGAACGCGAAGGAGTAAGCCATATGAGGTTTCGACCTCGGTTGACATTCGGGTTATCTTCTCCGAATGGAACGCGACCGCCTGGAGGCGTTCAGCGATGGCGTGATCGCGGTCGCCATCACCCTACTGGCGCTTGACCTTGCCATAGCCGGGCCCGGTCACGGCTCCCTTCTCAGCCAGCTGGGCGAGCACTGGCCCTCCTATCTCGCCTACCTGATCAGCTTCTTCACGATCGGAATCATCTGGGTCAACCATCACGACCTGGTCAAGAACATCGCCTATGTCGACCGGACCCTCCTATTCCTCAACCTGGTGCTTCTCCTCTTTGTCGTAGTCATCCCGTTTGCAACAAGCACGATGGCCAAGTACCTGACCAGTGACAACCAGGACGCCCATGTGGCGATGGCGATCTACTGCCTCGCATTCGAAGGTATGGCTCTCAGCTTCGCTGCGATCTTTGCCTGGTCGCTCGGCGAGGGCCGCCTGCTGCAGCCGGTTCCCGCCGAAGCTCGACGTCCGGCGTGGGTCCGATTCTCTGTTGGCGGCATCGTCTACCTGCTCGCCATCGGCGTTGCCTTTATAAGCGCCCCGGTTGCGCTGGCAATCATTGGGGTTGTGGCCGTTTACTACATCTTTCAGCGGACGCCCACTCCGCAAGCCCCCCAGCACGATTAAGCGGCGCCTCGCGCTGAGCGGTATAGGCGTGGGAGCCTTTGCGCTCCGGCTCTGGGGTATCAACTTCGGCCTGCCTTCGATCTACCGGCCCGACGAGGATGTCGTGGTCGGGCGGGCGATGGGCGTCCTGCACGGTACGCTGGACCCACACTTCGCCAACTGGCCGCATTTATATATGTATGCGTCGGCTGCCTGGCTGGCACTGGTCAAACCTCTCTTCCCTCTTTTCGGCCCGGCCGCGCCGTACCTCGCGGTCCGCATCCTCGACGCGACGCTCGGAGCCCTGACCGTGCTCATGCTGTACCGATTGGGCCGGCGTGCCTATGGCGACCTCGCCGGGCTACTTTCAGCCCTGTTTCTGGCGGTCGCGTTTCTCGCTGTCAGGGACAGCCACTTCGCAACGATCGATATCCCCCTTACGTTCGCCTGCGTCGCCGGGCTCAACGCTGCCCTGCAGCTGGCGGAGAGCGATCGGACGCGCAATCGGCTCATAGGCGGCGTACTGGTCGGACTGGCCGCAAGCCTCAAGTACAACGGTGCGCTGCTGCTCGCCAGCCTGGCCGTGGCGCAGGCACAACATCGCCGCCCCGCACCGCGCACGGCCCTCGCTCTCACCGTCATCGGGCTGCTGGCTGTCGCCGCCTTCGTCCTGACGTCGCCCTTCTTGCTTATCGATATTGAGGCGTTTGCCGTAGGTGTTGGGTACATCTTTCATCAGTTGTCCTCGGCAAACCAGCCCGAGATCGGCTACATCCATATCCCGCGACTGGCGCTCTGGTATGGGCTCGATCCGCCACTCTTTCTACTCAGCCTCTATGGGATTGCCTACGCACTCGTACGCCGCAGCAGGGCTGATTGGATTTTCCTCGCCTTCGTGCTGGCGTACTACGCGCTGCTGGGGGCGGGCTTCTCTGTCTTCGTTCGTTACGCCGACCCACTCCTCCCACCCCTCGTCCTGCTCGGCGCCCGCGCATTAGCCGACACTTCGGCGCGTCTGACCCGGCCGGCACTGGCCACCGCCTTTGCAGTCGTGATCATTGCCCTCCCGGCGCTTGTACACGACCTCGCCTACGCGCACCTGGTCCAGCAACAAGACACCCGTACCCAGGCGTTCGATTGGCTCTCTGCCAACGTGCCGGCGGGCAGCCGCGTGGCAACGCTTTACTTCGCCGGTCCAGCGCACGACCAGGGGATGATCGACCGAAGGGATCAAAGTCACGGTGCACCCAATGAGTACGTGGCTTCCTTTCTGCAGAACCGGCTGGAGGATCGATACAGCGTCCACGATCTAGCGGAGGGTGAACTCCGGAGCAACACGCTCACCAGCCTGAAGTCCGACGGGGTGAGCTACGTCGTGTACTCTTCCACGACGCCGGCCGGGGGCTGCGCGCCCCAACTGCCTCTACGAAAGGCGCTCAGCGGGGAAGCGACCCTTCGCGCGACTTTCTCCCCCACGGACGGCAAATGCACCAACGCGGTATTCGACCCCATCGATGGGTACTACGTCCCGATCGGTGGCTACGAGGGCTGGGTTCGCCCGGGGCCGACGATTGAGATCTTCGCCCTGCGTTGATCCAGGTGCCTTTCAATCTCGTTTACGGCGAGCGCGCGGGGTGTTCGTTAACCTGTCCCGGTGACTTCAGATCGGGCGATCCACGCCGAGGGATTGGTCAAGACATTCGGCACGACCCGGGCTCTAGACGGCGTTGACCTCCACGTCGATGGAGGAACCGTCGTGGCTCTCCTTGGGCCAAACGGTGCCGGAAAGACGACGGCGGTGCGCATCCTCACCACCCTGCTCAAGCCCGACGCCGGACGTGCAACAGTGGCCGGCTTCGATGTGATCAAAGACGCAGACCGGCTCAAATCAAGCATTGGGCTGGCCGGCCAGTCGGTTGCAATCGACGAGTACCTGACCGGCCGCGAGAACCTTGTCATGATCGGCCGGCTGTATCACCTTTCGGCCAAAGACGCCGGCCGTCGCGCCGATGAGCTGCTCGAACAATTCGACCTTGTCGAGGCGGCCAGCCGGATCGCCAAGACATACTCCGGAGGAATGCGCCGTCGGCTCGACCTGGCGGCGTCGCTGATCGTTCTGCCACCGGTGCTCTTCCTCGACGAGCCCACCACCGGCCTCGACCCGCGCAGCCGGCGGCAGATGTGGGAGGTGATCAGGTCGCTCGTCGCCGAGGGTTCAACCATCCTGTTGACCACGCAATACCTGGAAGAAGCGGACGAGCTCGCCAGGCGGATCGCTGTGGTCGATTCCGGCCATGTCATCGCCGAGGGGACTTCCGACGATTTGAAGAACCGCGTCGGTGGTGACCGGATAGAGGTGGCGGTCGCAGCCGACGCCGACCTCCCACGCGCCGAGGCGGTGGCTCGACGCCACCTCTCCGGCGATGTCCAGGTCGACCGGTCGCAACGGCGTATCTCTGGGCCATCGCGGGATGGGACCAGCCAGCTGGCTCGCCTGGTCCGCGACCTGGATGCCGAATCGATCGGGATCGTCGATCTGCAGATGCGCCGGCCAAGCCTCGACGACGTCTTTCTGACCTTGACCGGCCACCAGGCCGAGGACAACCAGCCGGTCTTGAGCCAGGGACGCGGCAGGCGAGGTGGCCGATGATAGCAACCCAAACGCCCAAGAGTGCGGCCGGCACTCGCTACATGCCGATAACAGGGCGGAGCAGGCTTACATGGGCTTTTCTTGACGCCATGGTGCTGGCCAAGCGGAGCATCATGCAGACCTTTCGCGTCCCCGAGCTGCTTGTCTTCGTCACCATCCAGCCGGTCATGTTCGTGCTTTTGTTTCGCTACGTCTTCGGCGGCGCGATCCAGGTCCCGGGCGGCCAGTACGTCAACTTTCTGATGCCCGGGATCTTCGTGCAGACGGTCGCCTTTGGAGGGGTTGCCACGGGAATCGGCCTGGCGGAGGACATGCATCGCGGCCTGATCGATCGCTTTCGCTCCCTTCCGATGGCATCATCCGCAGTTCTGACCGGACGCACCATCGCCGACCTGGCACGGAATCTCTTCACCGTCGTGATCATGCTGCTGGTCGGTTTTGCTGTCGGCTTCCGTCCCGGCGGCACGATTTTCGAGTTCCTCCTCGGCATCCTGGTATTGATGGCCTTCAGCTACGGCTTCTCCTGGGTCTCAGCCTTCATCGGGCTGGCTGTCCGCAGCGTCGAAGCGGCCCAGTCCGCGGGCTTCATCTGGCTCTTTCCCCTGACCTTCGCGTCGAGCGCGTTCGTCCCAGTGGATAGCATGCCGAGCTGGCTGCAGGCTTTCGCGCGGCACAACCCGGTGTCGGTCCTGTCCGACTCTCTGCGGGGACTTTTTCACGTCAATCCAGCCCTCACCGCCGCCGACACGCGGTGGGCCCTGATTCAATCCGTTGCCTGGACACTGGCGATCCTCCTGGTCTTCGTTCCGATCTCGGTGATTCGCTACCGCCGAACTACAGCCCGCTAAGCGCCCTCATTCCTGACTCGCCAGGCGGCGCTCCAGCAAGGCTCGCTCCGCGGGGTTTTGGGTCAGCGCGAGAGCGCGTTCCAGTGCCTCCCTGGCCTCCGGAGCGCGTCCGAGCTCCCGCAGCAACTCGGCGCGGGTGGCATGAAACAGGTAGTAGCTCGCGAGCTCAGGCGCCGTGGCGTCAACCTCCGCCAGGGCGGCGCCGGCTCCGGCAACGTGGCGCCGGGCGATGGCGCGGTTCAGGCGGACCACCGGCGAGGGCGTAATCCTGATTAGAGCCTCGTAGAGGGCAAGGACCTCGTTCCAGTCGGTTTCCTCCCAGCTTGATGCCTCTGCATGGGTGGCGGCGATGGCGGCCTGCAGCTGGTAGGGCCCCGGCCGGCGTAATCCCGCGGCGCGATCCAGCAGCGCGCTGGCCGAGGCGATTCGGTCCCGATCCCATCTGGATCTGTCCTGATGCTGCAGCAGCACCAGCTCGCCATCAGCGCCGAAGCGCGCCTCGGTGCGTGCGAGGTGCAGCCGCATCAGGGCGAGCAAACCGAGCGCCTCCGGCTCGCCAGGCATGAGGCGGACCAGCAGCCCGGCGAGCCAGGCAGCGTCCTCCGCCAGGTCGCGCCGGGTCGCGGCCTCACCGGCGGTGGCCAGGTAGCCCTCGTTGAACATCAGGTAGAGCACGGCCAGCACCTCTTGAAGTCGTTCCGCGAGGTCGGCGTCCTGGGGGATGCGGTATGGGATGCCCGCATCGACAATCTTTCGCTTGGCCCGGACGATCCGCTGCGCCACGGTCGCCTCGGAGGTGATAAAGGCGCGGGCGATCTCCGAGGTCGTCAGCCCGGCGACCGCTCGCAACGTCAAGGCCAGCTGCGCCTCCCGCGAGAGTGCCGGGTGGCAGCAGGTGAAAATCAGTCGGAGCCGGTCATCGCCCTCGGCCGAATCCAGGTTCAGCGCAGCTCCCTCGAGAAGCACCAGCTTGGCCTGGTAACGAACATCCCGCCGGGCCTGGTCGATGGCCTTGCGCCTTGCCGTGGTGAAGAGCCAGGCGCCCGGCCGGTCCGGAATCCCGGTCTTCGGCCAGTGTTCGATGGCCTCGAGCACCGCTTCCTGTACCAGTTCCTCGGCAAGATCGAAGTTACCCATCACCCGGACCAGCCCTGCCGTCAGGCGGCCCGCTTCCTCGCGGAAGACCCGGGCCAGAGCGGCGTCGGTTGCGGGCTCGATTGGGCTCAGCCCCGGGCGGGCGGTCCCTGGCGCTCGATTACGGGCCTGACCTCGACCGTTCCCCCGGTGGGCCAGGTCTTCGCCAGGACGAGGGCTTCATCCAGGTCCGCCACGTCGACAATGGCGTAGCCGGCGATCGTTTCCTTGGCCTCCAGGAAGGGGCCGTCGGTCACCACCGGCTTACCGCTGTCGAAGCGGACGGTGGTGGCCGCCTGGTCTGATTGGAGCTCATAGCCGTCCACGATCTTGGGGCCATTTCGGCCGAACCACTCGCCGATCCGGGCGTACTCGGCTGACCGTTTCTCCTCCGGAAGAGATTCCCACTGGCGCTGGCCGTCCTTGGTCGCCGTGAACATCAGCATGTACTTCATCTCCGCATCCTCCCTGTAATCTTCGCGAATCTCACCTGGCTCGTACAGTACGACGATTTCGAACAGCCGGAAATCGACAGGGCTGCGGTAGTCTTTGGCAGTGGCTGAGCCTGCTGAAAGGTACGGCGACCGCGTCTCCGTGCCGGAACCGTACTCGATCGAGCACATTCCGTTTAGCGAGCGGCACGGCCACAGCAGGCAACTTCTGTGGCTTTGGCTCGCCGCCAACCTGACCATCGCCGATTTCGCGATCGGATTCATACCGGTGGCGATCGGACTTCCGCTGGCTCCGGCTCTGCTCGCCCTGGCCCTGGGCAATCTGCTCGGCGGGCTGGTGCTGGCCTGGTCGGCGGCGATGGGGCCGGCAGCCGGCTACCCACAGATGTTCATCGGCCGCCGAGCCTTCGGTCGTCTGGGCGGCTACATTCCAGCCGGCCTGAACTGGCTCAGCACGGCGGGTTGGTTTACGGTCAATACCATCCTGGGCGCCTTCGCGGTCCAATTGCTGCTCCCGGGATTGCCCTTCATAGCAGCGGCGGTCGCACTCGTGGCCATCCAGACGCTGCTCGTCATCTACGGCCACAACCTGATCCAGGTCTTCGAGCGCTACCTGGCCGCGGTGCTGGGCGTGCTCTTCCTGGTGGCGCTCATCATTGCCCTGACCCACGGGAGCGCGATCAGCGCCTGGCATCCGAGTGGCACGGGTAATACCCTGACCCTCTTCGCCGTGGTGCTGGCGATCTCCTTTTCTTACATCATGAGCTGGTCGCCCTACGCATCCGACTACTCCCGTTACCTGCCCGAGATCACCTCGCGGAGCTACCTTGCGCTCAATGTCTTCATCGGCGCCACCATCGCATCCTTCCTGACCGAGGTGGTCGGGGTTCTGGTGGCCATCCTCGCGCCCGGTGCGGGCAGTTCGGTCGCGGCGCTGAAGATCGCCATGGGAGGCTTCGGCTCGATTGCAGTCCTCGCGGTGATCCTGGGGGCGACAACGGCGAACGTGCTCAACCTCTACTCCAACACCATGTCGGCGCGCGTGCTCGACGTTCGTCTCACGCGCTGGCAGCTCGCCATCGTGGGCGGCGTCCTGGGGCTCGCCTTTGCCCTCTTCGGATACCAGAAATTTGCCCAGAACTACCAGGACTTCCTGGTTGCGCTCGACTACTGGATCATGCCCTGGCTCGCGATCGTACTGGTCGACTACTACCGGCTGCGGCATCGGGAGCCGGTCGAGTTCAGCCAGGCGCCCGGATGGAATCCCACCGGGCTGATCTCCTTCCTGGTCGGCCTGGCTGTATCGATCCCGTTCATGGCAGAGCGCTTTTACACCGGGCCCCTCTCCGCCTGGTTCGGAGGTGCCGACTTCGGCTACTTCATCGGCTTTCTCGTCGCCGGAGCGGTCTACCTTGTGCTGAACCGGAATATCGCGCGCAGATTGAAACCAGGGGAGGTTGATCGGTAATGGCGCTTGAAGAGCGCTCCGTGGAAACCAAGGCAAGTCCCCAGGCTGTCTGGACGATCTGGTCGGATACGTCGACCTGGCCGGAGTGGAACCCTGACGTGCAATCGATGGTTCTCAATGGTCCGTTCGCATCCAAGACGACCGGCACCATGACAAACAAGCAAGGGGCGCATGCGATCCAGCTGGAGGACGTCGTTGCCGGCCGCTCATTTCGCCTCGAG
>DASWQQ010000291.1:0-6577 GCA_036403615.1 Candidatus Dormiibacterota bacterium
ACCATGCGGTTCACGACCACGTTTCGCTGCTCCTCGGTGAGTTGCGCCAAGGCTCGTGCGATTTCATCAAGACCAAGCCGCTCTTCGACGGCGTCGAGGGGATCCCTGTCTTGTGGGGGCGGTGCCTCGGCAACGTACAACTCGCGCTGTCGGTACTTCTGTCGAAGCCGGTCGGTAACCTTCGCGTGGGCAATCTTGAGGAGCCATCCGAGGAACTCACCCTCTGTGTGGCCACGAAACCGCGGGATGGACTTGAGAGCAGCCAGGTAGACCTCCTGCAAGAGGTCTTCAGCCGCGGCCGGCTCGCCCGCCCGCGCCAGGAGATAGGCGAAGACCCGGCGATAGCTGGCTCCGTAGAGCTGCGCGAAGGCGTCTCGATCCCGCCGGCGGGACCGGTCGAGAAGCTCCGGGTAAGGGACGTTATCTGTGTGTTCATCCGGCAATGGAAGCGCCATCTATAGAGTCGGAATGCCCCCTTCCCGGGATACGGGCAGCCGCAACAAGCTCGTCACAAGAGCTTCAACGCGGCAACGACCGGGAGTCTTCGGTCCCGCTGCCGTATCTTTCCCGGGCCCAGAGCGACTGAACTGACATGAACAGTTTGAAGCGCGCGACGATCGTAACCTTCAGTGCGGGGCTTGGAATGTTCCTCGCCACGACAAGCGTAGCGGCGCAAACAGCAGCAGCCGCCCAGGTGGCCTTGCTTGATCGGAACAGCCAGGCCGGCGACCAGGGCCAGTCGGGAGACCAGGGCCAGTCGGGCGAGCTCGACCGTAATGCCCAGGCCGGTGACCAGGGCCAGTCCGGCGAGCTGGACCGCAACGCCCAGGGCGGCGACCAGGGTACCGCCGAGGTCGGTCAGATCGGCAACGTGCAGGACGGCCAGGGCGGCGAGCAGGGCCAGACGGGCCAGAGCGGCGAGCAGGGCCAGACGGGCCAGAGCGGCAGCGCCCAGGAGGGCCAGACCGGTAACGTCCAGGATGGCCAGGGCGGCGAGCAGGGCCAGACCGGGCAGTCGAACTAACCGGTCGGCAGATCGAGAGGCCGCTCCTCGAAGGAGCGGCCTCTTTGCTTGGTTAGCGGCTGGCGTACTGCTCGGCCCGGCGGCGGGTCTCGTCGGCTGTCCCTTCGGCTTTTTCTGAGACGGCCTGCAGCTGGGGATTGGCGAGGCCCTTCCTGGACTCCTCCATATGGAGCTGGCTGCCGATGATCATGAAGGTAGGCGCCCAGAGGCCGATGAAGATGCCGAAGCGCTCGGCGTGAGCCTGGTCTTTTCCAGTCCTGACCGCCCAAACGGCAATGCTGCCAAGAATCGAGGCGCCGGCCATGGCGTGGAAGGCGTCGCTCGGTATGCCAAGACGGTGAAGTGTCCTGATGATCATGCTTGCTCTCCTTGAGAAATGCGGACGCGCCCGCGGTTGTTCTTCCGCATTAGCTACGTGGCGCGTCCGCTAGCAGATCAGCTGGTCGCAGGGTTTAGCCGACCAGGTGGACCGGGCCGCCCTTGAGGCCGACGGCTACGGTCACCGTGTCGGTCGCGGTCGTGTTGGCTCCGGTTACGTACTGAAGGCTCCACCAGTCCTGGCCGGGCGCCGGGTTGTAGTTCGAGGGGATCGGCAGCTCGACATGGACCCAGTGGCCGTTTCGGCTCGTGTTCGCGTTGGTGGCTACGAATGAGGCCTGGGTGTTGCCGTTCGCGGCGCTGGCGATCACGCTGTAAGCGCCGGTACTGAGGTTCGACCGCTGCACGCCAAGGTCGTAGATGTTGACGCCCTGCGGCGCGCTGGCTATGGCGCCGTTGGGATCGAGAATGTTCAGTACAACCGTACCGCTCGAGCTTGAGATGTCACCCGGGTCGTAGATATCGATGTTCACTGTAAGTCCGGCATACTCCGGGCGGAGCTGGAAGAGCTTGATGGCGAAGTTACCGCCGCTTCCGATGCTGATCGGGGTGTAGATCGCCATGTCGTCCCAGCCGGCGAGAGCGCAGGTGGTGCAGGCGGTGCGGCCAGCATCACCGTTGACGATCCGGACCGCGTAGCCCTTGTGGGCGCCGGCATTGCTGCCCGTCGTGGCGACGGAGCCGTCAAAGTTGAGCGTGTCAACACGCAGGCGGTAGGTGCCCGGCTGCAGGATGCCGCCGATGGCGCCGCAGCCACCGCTGAGGCCCGGCTGGCGCAAGCTGACCAGGCCGCCGTCCTGCCCGCCGCTGTAGTTGGCGACATCCACCCAGTTGTGGTAGATGAGCATGTTCGAGGGGGCGCTGCCGGTGTAGAGCTGAGTGATATTCGCTCCGGTGTTGATGTTCTTGTACTGGTTATTCGGTTGGTTGTAGTTGCGGGCGTCGATGGGCAGCACCGTCATCTGGCTGCACAGGATGTCCGTGGTGCGGATGAAGTTGTTCTTAACGAGGTAGAGCGTGTAGCGCATCGCGGCATAGTTGTTGTTGGTCCCGTAGGCGAAGGGCCCGCCGTCATCCTCGTGCATGTGATAGTTCCCACGGTTGGCATTGCAGCTGCGAGCTGCAGCGCTGACGTTGTCGTTGTCGCAGTAGTTGCTGCTGTCAGGTGCAAAAGCGGCGTTGTACACCTGGACGGCGCCGGAACCGCCGGCCGGTATCACGACGCGGTAGTTGTAGCCACCGCGGTCGCTGACGGTGGCGTCGCGATTCTCGGCACCGTTCGTAAAGCTGATCTGGTGAACGTCGGTTGACGCACCCATCGCGCTACCGCTCGGGTTGGGTGTATAGGCGTCGCCCTGAGAGCGATCCGTCGCCCACCCCTCGGTACGCATGAAGTAGAAGCTGCTTCCGCCGAGGCTGGAAACGGAGGCGCCCAACTGGCTGCCAGGCTGCCCCAGCGAAATCGGTGGCAGATAGGCAGCCACCGCGCTGCGCACCACCCGGTAGGTCGTAAATCCGAAGAGCTGCATGAAGAACACCGGTGTGTTCCTCGCTACCGTGACCTTCAGCTGGTTGGCATGACCTGGGACGGACGAGGGCGTTACCGAGATCCCGTTGGCGGTGTCATTGATATCAAATCCGTTCCGCTTGGCCTCGTCAATCGCCCGGTCGGTGGCGTCATAGCGCGAACCAACCGGGGTTGCGGTGCTGGAGTCGAACTGGTCGGGCATGAACTCGACGCCGGACAGCGCGGCAGCAGCGGCGGCACGTTCAGCGGCAATGCTGTACATGTACCCGACGGCGAGGTCGACGGCGATTCCGACGCCGCCGATCAGCAGCGTGCCGGTCAGAGCCAGCAGCACGATTGCCTGCCCGCTCTTACCCTTCAGGCGTTGCAGCACGCCAACCGACCGTTGAGGGCGCAGTGAATGTTTCATACCAGTAGTGGGGCCGCCTTCATGACTGCGTAGTCGATGAGTTGCATGTTGCTCGGGAAGATCCCCGCGGGCGGCGAATAACGCCAGACGATGCGGACCCCGATGGAGGTTTCATTCGGAGGCGTCTGGATCCGGTTCTGTATCGGGAAGGTCTGTGTACCCGCGCTTGGGTTCCCGCCGGAGATGAAGTACTGGTCGATCGGATCTCCCGGCGTGTAGCTACCGTCGGCGCGGGAGGGCGCATAAATGTCGATCTCGATGGGCTGGGCCGAGGTAAGGCCCTTGGCCACCGCGAGCACGTTGCGGATGATCTGCTGGTCGACGGTTGAGGTCGTGGCACTCGGGGGCTGGGTCTGTGAGCCTCCCAGCTCGGCGGCGAGGCGAGCCCCCTGGCGAACCGCATAACCCGCCGTGATCTTGTCCGAGATCATCACGCTGGCATCGAAGCCTCCCATCAGCAGGAAGACAAGCACCGGGATGACGACAGCCATCTCGGCCAGCGACTGGCCGCGCTTACGACGACGGATCAAGGATTGCATCAGTAGCTCTGTGGCTCCAGTCGCACGTAGGACACGGCGGTCGTTCGGACCGGGCCCAGCGGCGCGAAGAATCCGGCTTTCCAGGTATACGTGTAGTTGATCGTCACTCCAACAAAGTCGCTCGTTCCGTTGCCGACGTTGCGGTTGGCCGGTGGCCAGGGTAGGGGCGAGGAGATCAGGGTGCCGTCAAGCCGGTACCGGTTCACGCGGCTTATGTCCTGGGTCAGATTGCCGGCACCATCCTGGCTCAGCCGGTAGATATCGATCTCCCCGACAGAGAACAGCTGGGTCCCGCTGACCGTGCTCCGGATCGTCTGCAACACCTGTGTATCCGCGGTGGAGACGTTCCCCAGCTGAGCCGCAACCCGGGAACCCTCGGAGGCGGCGTAACGCGCGGTTCCGACGCTGAACATCAGGAGCCCTGCGTCGAGCACGCCCATGATCAGCAGGAAGAGCACCGGCACGATAAGGGCAAACTCGGTCAGTGTCTGCCCACGCCGGGCCGAGCGCGTAACGCGGGACCTTACATTTGGCATGAACAAATGATCTCCAACGATGCAACGTGGCACCGTCGGCACACCCAACACAACGTAAGAAAGCGCACGAAGTTGTGCCCATCACGTTCAACGGGCGAAGTCATTCGTAAAGTCGCCGTCAACCGGCTACAATCCACGGAGCCTTAACTCGAGGAGCTACTTGCAACCACTTCGATACATCGCTGTCACGCTGCTGTTCTTTGCCACGGCCGCCTGTGCGGGTCAGCAGACCGCGGCGCCCTCCGCGTCCGCACGCGCCGGCACCTCGGCAAGTTCAACTCCCACCCCCTCGTCCGCGTTCCGTGTGCTCTTCACTGCATCGGGGGCAAGCTCCACCGACATCTATCTATATGACTCTGCCAGCAGCGCCCCTCAGCACCTGGTTTCCCTGGGCTCCGGCTTCGCCCCGGAACCACGCTTCACTTCGGCGCAGAAGATCGCCTACATAGACTCAACCAACCAGGGCTCCAGCCGGATCATGGGATTCGATCTGAGCTCCCACGTCACCACCGCGGATCTGACCGCGACCGGGCAGATACTCGCGTTTGCCTACAGCCATGACGGCTCGAAGTTGGCCTTCCTCCAGCACGATGCCCCCAGCGGCAAGGCGACGCTGCATGTGAGAAGCGGCGGGCAGGATTCGCCACTCAGCCTGAACGCGATACCGGGCCGGGGTATCTCGCGTGACGACGAGGTCCGCCTCGAGTATGCACCCGACGACCACTTCCTCCTGATGGTCGACACCCTTGTCGGCAACCAGGGCCAGTCCCCGGAGACGGGCCAATTCCTGGTGCTGCGCAGCGGGGACAACACGGTCGCGTTTTTGCCCCCATCGGGCACGAGCACAAACGCGACCATGGCGGTCTGGGCCAGGGGCAGCGACCGCCTCTATTACCGCGATCAGTCCGGGGTCCGCTCCTGGGACGCGACCGCCACCGCCGTCGGTACCCTGATCGCGGGCGTCCGTTGGTACGATCCCGCGGTGTCGCCAGACGGTGGCTCGATCGCGTTCACCGAGTTCGACAGCCGCGGAGTGCCCCACGTCAGGAGCTACGACGTCAACCGCCACCAGGTGTCCCCGACGTCGAGCCAGCCTCGGTCGCATCCTATCTTTGTCACCGCGGACACGCTGTGGACGCTCGAGGAGCAGGCGTGCAGCGGCGAGTGCCTCGGCGGGCCAACCACGACCACCGGGAAGGCCTTTGCCTACAGCCTGAAAAGCAGCAGCGAAAGTGGGCTGCCCTTCACCGACGTCAGTACGCTCTCCGAGCTGGCTGTCGCTCGCCGCTAGCGCTTCATCAGTTGGCGCAGCACCATCGGCAGAACGCCGCCATGCCGGAGGTAGTCGACATCGGTCTGGTTGTCGAGCCGGGAGATTACCTGGAAGTGTTTAACGGCGCCTCCTGAGCTCCTGGCCTCGATCTCGATCGTCTGACCCGGGCTCAAGCCGTCCTTTAGCCCCCGGATCGTAAAGGTTTCCTCACCCGTCAAGCCCAGTGAGCGAAGCGACTCTCCCGCCCGAAATTGCAGCGGGAGCACCCCCATGCCGACCAGGTTACTGCGGTGGATCCGCTCAAAGCTTTCGGCGATCACGGCCCTGACTCCAAGCAGCAGCGGCCCCTTCGCCGCCCAGTCGCGAGAGCTGCCCGAGCCGTACTCCTTGCCGGCGATCACGATCAGCGGCACGCCCTCGTCGCGGTAGCGCTCGGCGGCGTCGTAGATCGTGCCCTCCTCGCCCTCGGGGAGGTGCGCCGTCCACGTGCCCTCGGAGCCGGGGACGAGCTTGTTCCTCAGCCGCACGTTCGCGAACGTGCCGCGCACCATCACCTCGTGGTTGCCGCGCCGCGAGCCGTACGAGTTGAAGTCCTTGCGCTCGACGCCGTGCTCCATCAGGTACTTCCCGGCCGGGCTGTCCGGCTTGATCGACCCCGCCGGCGAGATGTGGTCCGTGGTCACCGAGTCGCCGACCATCACGAGGCAGCGCGCGTCCTCGACGTCGTCGACCGTGCCGGGCTCGGGGCTCATCCCGTCGAAGTACGGCGGGAGGCGCACGTACGTCGAGTCGTCGTCCCAGGCGAACAGGTCGCCCTCGGGCACGTCGAGGTTGCGCCAGCGGTCGTCGCCGGTGAAGACGTCCGCGTACGTGGAGCGGAACATCTCGCC
>DASWQQ010000292.1:0-3109 GCA_036403615.1 Candidatus Dormiibacterota bacterium
CGAGGGCCCCGAGCGGCTCGTCCAGCAGCAGGACTCGAGGCTGGTTGACGATCGCCCGGGCAAGCGCCACGCGCTGCCGCTGCCCGCCGGAGAGCGCCGCCGGCTTCCGCTGCCCCAGATGCTCGAGGCGCATCATTCGAAGCGCTTCGTCGACCCGGCTCCGCCGTTCCCCGCGTCGAATCCGTTTGACCATGAGCCCGTACTCGACGTTCTGGGCGACGGTCATGTGAGGGAAGAGCGCGTAATCCTGAAAGACAGTGTTGACATCTCGTTCGTACGCCGGCACATGAGACACGTCATGGTCGCGTAGCAGGATGCGGCCGGAAGTCGGCTCCTCGAAACCGGCGATCATCCTCAGGCAGGTCGTTTTGCCGCAGCCTGAGGGCCCGAGCAAGGAGAAAAACTCGCCTTCGCCGACCTCCAGGTCGACCCCGGCCACCGCGAGCACGTCGCCGAAGCTCTTGCGGACGGCCTCGAGGCGGACCTCTACGGCCCGAGTCGCAGCATCCGGCCCGCTAACGGTATCCAGCGATTCCAGGGAGTGGGAGGCAGTCGAAAAAGGCAACGTTCGCTTTCACTCCCTCCTCTCCCCCGGTGATCGTGACGGCACTCACGGCTTCGAGCTTGTCTGAAACGTACCCGAGCCTTCCGCCTTTGTCAATCTGTAGCCGCGCACGGCGGCTTCAAATCACGGGTCAATTCTCGAAGTTGTTGCTCTTGCGGACCCGGTAGCCGCTCCTTTTGACGTCGGCCTCGGAGCGCAGGCTGTTCGGCTCATAGTCTCGCGGAACCATGACGTAGTTGAAGCGCCAGATCGGGCTGTACTTCTTCATGCCAGGGACCGAATCGTAGATGTTGTACTGTCCCTTGACTTCGTCCTTGGGGTTGCCCTTGGCGTCCAGGCTGTAGACCACCTGGTACTCCTCGGCGATCTTGACCTGTTTCGGATCCACCTCGACCTTGCCACAGTCGACGGCGTAGACCAACTTACCGTCAAACCACACGCGCTCGACCGACTGTTTGAACGGGTTGTTGTAGGTCAGCGCCTCTTTGGAACCTGCGAATTTCTTCGCCCCCGCCCCGGTCCTGAGCGACCCCGAGCGGACGGTCCAGTCTTTTCCCTCCAGCTTGCGCGGATCGATGTTTGCCATCCTGCCTCCTGACTGTCTGAGTTGAGCCTTGCTCATTGTGCGCTGATTCGATCCGGGCATGCGAGCCACCTCCCGTGGTAGAAAGGTTTCATGCCGTTACGTTTTGGTGTCTTCGTGCCCCAGGGATGGCGGATGGACCTGGTCGAGATCAAGGATCCGGTCGAGAAATACGAGGCGATGACACGGGTGGCGCAGGCCGCTGATAAAGGCCCCTGGGACTCGATCTGGGTGTTCGACCACTTCCATACGATTCCCACGCCTGAGCTGGAGGCAACCTTCGAATGCTGGACCATCACCTCCACCCTGGCCCGTGACACCAAGCGGATCAAGATCGGGCAGATGGTGGGCTGCAACGGGTACCGGAACCCGGCGCTTTACGCCAAGATCGCGTCTACGGTTGACGTCGCCAGTCACGGTAGGCTCTACGCGGGGATCGGCGCCGGCTGGTACGAACACGAGTGGCGCGCCTACGGCTATGGCTTTCCGGAACTGAAAGAACGCATGGCGATGTTCAAGGAAGCCTGCGAGGTGATCCACCGCATGTGGTCAGAGGACTATCCAACGTTCAACGGCAAGCACTATCAGATCAACCGGCCGATCAATGAGCCCAAGGGGGTCCAGAAGCCGCACCCGCCGCTCTGGATTGGAGGAAGCGGTGAGCGAGTGACGCTCAAGCTGGTGGCTAGATGGGGCGATGCCTGCAACCTCGGTGGCCAGCCGGACGAGATCCGCCGCAAGCTGGGGGTACTCCGGCAGCACTGCGAGGATGCAGGTAGGGACTATGACCAGATCGTCAAGTCGACAAGCCTCAACGTCTATCCACTCGAAAAGGGTGCCAATGCCGAGCGGGCTACGGCCCGCGCCCGAGGTGCGATGAGCTACGCGGATTTTGCCAACCAGGTGACGGTCGGCGACGCCGGCGCTATCCGCGACAAGATCGAGTCACTCACCGACGCCGGCATCGACTACTTGATTACCTACATACCCGGAGTGGCCTACGACCATGAGCCGCTCCATCGTTTTGAGTCCGAGGTGATGCCGCTGGTCGGGCAAGCGAGCACCGCATCCGTGGAGCGGCGTTGAGCCCCGCACCGGTAACGGTCTACATCGATTTTCTCTGCCCCTGGGCCTACCGGGGATCCATCTGGTTGGCAGACGTGGAGAAGGCCGGCCGGATCAAGGTGAGCTGGCGATTCTTCTCGCTCAGCCAGAATCACCAGGCCCGCGAAGGGCAGCCCGGGCCCCCCGTCTGGGAGTCAAACCCGAAAGCCGCCGGGCTACCCGCCTTCCTGGCCGCGACGGCCGCCCGGACCCAGGGAGAAGAGGCGTTCAACCGGTTCCGGGAGCGGCTGCAGCGAGCCCGCCACGAGGATCACCTGCCCGTCGATGATGTAGCCGTGCACCGTCAGGTCGCGCAGGAGGCGGGGCTGGACGTCGACCGCTGGGAGGCGGCCCTCGCCGCTGCGAAGTTCGCCGAACTTGCGGCGGAACACTCGGAAGCGGTCAGGAAAGGTGTTTTCGGAGTCCCCACCCTGGTATGGCCGGAGGGCCGCAGCTACTACGTAAAGCTGACCGACCTGGTCTCTGCGGAGCGCGCCGTGTCCTTGTACGACGCCATCGAGACGGTCCAGCGATTCGCTGAAGTGGTTGAAATCAAGACGCCCGAATCAGAGGGGACCCTGGCGGCATAACGTTTCTTCCTCGGTGGTTCAGACAGTCTCTGATCACGCTGCTGTCAGCTAATCCGGGACCCAGTTATCAGGAAAATCCGGGCGCCAAATACTCCTCGAACTCATCCTTGACAACCCCGGCAGGAGGAGCGACGCTATCAGCAGCAGGAGGGGAGCATGCGGAGCAATCAGACCGTCAGTGAACTGGCTCTATTGGGCCACAACTTGCGCACCCCGTTGACGATAATCAACGGCTACGCGGACCTGCTCAAGGGCGACGACCTCAGT
>DASWQQ010000293.1:0-1829 GCA_036403615.1 Candidatus Dormiibacterota bacterium
GTGCCTATTATATGGTCGGTTTTCGAGATTGCTTACTCTTCGGTGGCTGATATGTTGATACCTGATCCGGAGATGTAATGGCGTTACCCCTGGTTGCCATCATCGGCCGGCCGAACGTGGGGAAGTCCGCCCTCTTCAACCGGATCATCGGCGAGCGCCGGGCAATCGTCGATCCGATGGCCGGGCTCACGCGGGATCGTCTGTATGCCGAGGCAGAGTGGCGCGGTCGCCGTTTCCTGATGGTTGACACCGCCGGGCTGATCCTGGGCAAGGACCGGGACGAAGTCCCGGCACAGCGCGAGCTCCGCCGTCGGATGGAGGAACAGAGCCGGCTCGCGATCGAGGAGGCCGACATCATCATGTTCGTACTCGACATCCGTGAGGGCCTGACCGCGGTCGACCGCGACATCGCCGAGCTCTTGCGCCGCTCCCGGACCCCCGTCCTGATCCTCGCCAACAAGGCGGATGGTCGGGGCAACGAGGTGCTGGCCAACGAGTTCTACGAGCTCGGCCTCGGCGAGCCGCTGGCGATCTCCGCGCTGCACGGGACCGGCAGCGGGGATTTGCTGGATGTCGTCTACGAGCTGCTTCCACCGCTCCGCCCGGAAATCGTCGAGGACGAAGTCGCAGGGCGTTTCGCCATCCTCGGCCGGCCGAATGTCGGTAAGTCGTCACTGCTGAACGCTTTACTCGGAGACGAGCGTAGCCTGGTAACGGCTGTGCCCGGGACGACGCGCGACCCGGTCGACACCGAGCTCGACTTCGAGGGCAAGCGAGTCAGGCTGATCGACACCGCGGGCATCCGCCGCCACGGTCTGACCAAAGGGGTCGAGCAGTACTCCCTGCTGCGCGGACTACGGGCGATGGAGCGGTCCGATGTCGCGCTGCTGGTGCTCGACGCCGCCGACGGCATCACTGCGCAGGACCTTCATATTGCCGGCTACATCACCGAGGCCGGCCGCGGCCTGGTCGTGGTGCTCAACAAATGGGACCTCCTCCCAACCGAGGAAAAGGAAGAGAAGGTCTGGCGCAAACGGATCAAGGAGCAGTTCAGCTTCGCGCCCTGGGCGCCCATCTCCTACATCTCGGCCAAGACCGGCCAGCGGGTTCACCAGCCGCTCGAGGTAGCCCTCAAGGTGATCGCGGAGCGGGATCGCCGGGTCGCCACCCCGGAGTTGAATAAATGGCTACGGACCACGCTTGCCCAGCGCCAGGTGCCCACTCGCAAGGGCAAGCGCCTCAACATTCTTTATGTGACCCAGGCGGAGGCAGAAACTCCAACCTTCATCTTTTTCGTCAATGAGCCCGAACTGGTCCATTTTTCCTATCGGAGGTTCCTCGACAGCCAGATACGCAAGCAGTTCGGCTTCGAGGGGACGCCTCTTCGCCTCGTATTCAGAAAGCGAGGCGACGGCTAACGCTGCCTGGCCGTCCGTAACCCGTTACGTAATGAGCTCCGCGTTATAGGTAGTGATGGCTCTCTCCATCTCGGAACTCGCCGGCATTGCAGGCGATCCCCGCAATCCCTGGGGAGAGCTGCGCATGATCTGGACGCTCCGCCAGCGTGAGCTGCTGCCGAGTGGGCCCCTGGTCCCGGCCCCCGCGACAGGCCAGATTCTTGCGCATGCGGCCTGAACCAACCCAACGTCGTAGCGAAGCGTGGTCAAACCCTCAAGTTAGAGTCGGGGAGACAGGATTTGAACCTGCGGCCCCTTGAACCCCATTCAAGTGCGCTACCAGGCTGCGCTACTCCCCGAAGCCGGTGCCTATTCTACGGGTTCAGCTGCTGAACTTCGGTGCCGGCTTGCTTCTGGCCGCGCGGGGTCATG
>DASWQQ010000294.1:0-5322 GCA_036403615.1 Candidatus Dormiibacterota bacterium
TGCCGCTTCCGCTCGGGTTTGGGGACGCCCTTGATCTCGAGGCCAAACTCGATATTGCGCCGAACCGACAGCCACGGATACAGGGAATAGGACTGGAACACCATGCCTCGATCGGAACCTGGCGAGTAGGCGGGCTTGCCGTCGACCAGGACGTCTCCTTCGCTGGGCGACACCAGGCCGGCGGCGACGCTCAGCAGGGTTGATTTGCCGCAGCCCGACGGGCCGACGATGCAGGCGAACTGCCCATCCGGCACGGTCAGCGAAATCTGCTGCAACGCTCGCACCTCGCCTCGCCGCGTGCGGTAGCGCATGGCGACATCGACGAAACGGATCTCGCTCATCGATGGACCTTCTCGACATAGGGAAATGCCCAGCGGTGGATCAGCGAGAAGATCGTATCTGTGATCAGCCCGAGGATCCCGATCGTGATGATGGCAGCGAAGATGCGATCGGTACGCAGAAATCGCCCCGCCACCACGATGAAATTGCCAATCCCATGTTCGGCTGCAACGATCTCGGCGACGATCAGGTAGGTCCAGGCCCAGCCCATCGTGATTCGCAGCGCGTCTACGACTTCAGGGAAGGTGGCGGGCAGGAAAACCTTGTAGAACACCTTCCACCGCGAGGCTCCGAGGGTATAGGCGACGTTGAGCATCTCGTCCTGGACCCGCTGGGCGATATCCATAACCACCAGGACGAGCTGGAAAAAGACCCCGATCCAGATGATCATGATTTTCTCGTTCTCTTCGATCCCGACGAGCACGATGAGGAGGGTGATGAAGGCGGAAGCCGGCATGTACCGGATGAAGTTGATCGGAGGCTGGAATAAGGAGCGCACGACCTCAAAGGAACCCATCAGCAGGCCGAGCGGCACAGCCATGACCGCTGCAATCAGGAAGCCTGCCGTGATCCGGAAGGCGCTCCACTCAACGTCGGACAGGAAGTTCCGGTGCTGGAACATGTCGATCCAGGCCGTCCAAACCCGCTGGGGGCTCGGAGCAAACAGGGGATCATTGATGGCCAGCGAGGCGAGGCTCCAGGCGACGAAGATGACCACGAAGCTGCCGATGCCGAGCGTCGTGACGGTCGCCCGTGGAATCGCCTGCTTCGGGGTCAGGTAGGTACGGAGCAGCCCCCGGCGCCGGCGCTGCATTCTGGCAGGAGCCGCCGGCGCCGCCTGGCTCGCGGGGACCCGCTCGCTCACGAGCCCCTTACAAGCTGTTGATGAAGCTGGGATCGACCGCGTCGCTCGGCTTCACGGTGGTATCGATCTTGCCCTGGGCCTTCCAGAAATCGGCTGCCGCCTTGACGACGTCGTAAATCGCGCCGTGGCTGCTGCTGGTTCCGACGACCTCCTTGCCTTTAGCCAGGTCGAAGAGGGTCATGGTAGAGAGATCAGCAGTCACGTCCGCCGGCGACTCCTGGACGGCGGTCCCGATCACGCTGAGCGCCTCAGTCTTGTTCGACTGCATCCACTTGTAGGCGTCGTAGTACGCCTTCATGAACTCTTTCACGGTATCCGGATACTTCTGGATGAAGTCCTTGCGAAAGGCGAAGCTGTCCATGATCAGTTCCGGGTACTTGGCGGAGGAAACCAGCACGTGGCCGTCTGTCCGTGCCTTGGCCTTGCTGAGCCACGGCTCCCAGGTAACGGCGACGTCGACCTTCGAGGCGACAAACGCCGCGCCCGCCTCGCCCGACTTCATGTTCTGCTCCTTGACGTCAGCGAGGTGCAACCCGTTCTTCTCCAGCACCTGCGCCAGGAACCATTCCGACACGGATCCCTGGTTGACGGCGACCGTCTTGCCCTTGAGATCGGCGACACTTTGAATCGTGTTCTTGGCCAGGATGCCGTCGCCGCCGACGGAGGCGTCGATGGGAAACACCTCGACCGCTGCGACGCCGTTCGACTGTTGCCGGGCAAATGCGTCCACGGTCGAGGCCATCCCCTCCAGGCGTCCAGCTGCCAGGGCTATGAAGCGGTCGTTCGGGTCCTCGATGTCCTTGAAGGTGACGTCGAGGCCGTGCTGCTTCCAGACGCCCTTGGCATTCGCGAGGTAGATGAGCGCATAGCCGGTCCAGGTTGAAGAGGCGATATGAATCGTCCCGCTGTACTTGGTGCTCCCGCTCGAGGCGTTATTGGAGCCGCAGGCGGACATCACAAGAGCGACCAGGGTGAATAGGGGTAAGAGCATTCGCTTTCCGAACATGGAATCCCTCCCGGGCAGACTGGGCGCCTTACTCGAACGCGGCCCTGGCGGCGCCGGCGCGGGCCGCGAGCCCCTATGCTAACCGAACGCGGCGGTGATCAGAGCTGGATTGCCCCCAGGGCGTGCGCGTAGGCGGGCTCGTCCTTGCGGAAAACGTCGGCGTCGACCCCACGGCGAATCGCGGCCAGGTAGGCGATCCACTGCAGAGGTACGACGTTGGCCAGCGGGGCGAGTACCTCGGGCAGCCGGTGGCTCCCGACGGCAAAGTGAACTGAATCGAGCTGGTCCGATCCCGATCCGACCCCGACAACCCTGGCCCCAATTGCGGCAAGAGCGCGACCGATCTGGGTCGTCCGGTCCAGGCTCGGACCGGGCTCGGCGATCAGAAACACGGTCTGCCCCGGCTCGACGCTGATCAGGGGACCGTGGAGGAAGTTCTCGAGCTCGTGGCCCTCCGCCTGGACGTGAGCTGCCTCGCGTAGCTTCAGCGCCCCCTCGCTTGCCGTCGCCCAGGCAGGACCGCCGCCGATGAAGTGGGATGGCCGGTCCAGCGCCATCGTCGCGAGTATCTCCTCGCAGCGGGCTCGAGTCGCCACGTTCGCCGCGACGGTTTCAGGGAGCAGCGACAGCGCAGCTTCCCACATCGGTACCCCGTGGGCGCGATCTTTCGCGATGACGACCGCCAGTTGAGCCAGGCGGACCATGGTGCCCAGATGGCTCGCGGTATGCACCGAGGAAACTTCCTGGGGGGCGGTCGTCAGGACTCCCGGGCCCTGCAGTGGTGAACCCTCTCCGGTTATCACGACCCAGCGTTTGGAGCGCTCCTTAAAAGCGTCGAGCGCAGCCGCTGAAAATTGCTTGACGCCGCGATGGCTGATCAGGATCAAGCCGTCTTCCGGCTCAGGCTGAGGACCGTACTGGGCAAACTCGAAGGCTGGAACAGCCTGTGCGGTAATGCCGGCGCTCCGGAGTAGGTGCTCCCCCACCTGCGCGCCGTGGAAGCTGGTGCCCGTGCCGACGATATAGATCCGCTCCGCGCCTCGCAAACGGGACGCGGCATCGGTAACCGGGTGTCGGTCGGTAAGCAGACGACCCACCAGGGCCGGCTGGGACTCGATCGTCTGCAACAGGTGCTCGGCGGGCGTAGACATCACGTCAGGCTACAACGGCCGATGGTCAGGCGCCCGCGGGCTTGCTCAGAACTCCCGGGACGCCGCCGGCATCGTATGACGGGTCGGGATGGATGTCGAAGGCATCCGCAAGGCGGACGAAGAGGTTGAAGAGCGCCCCATCGTACACGGCTTCCGCGATCTGGGCGTCGGTCCAGCCGACCTCACGTAAGTCATCGACCTGCTTGTCCGTGATTCGGTACGCATGTCGAGTGAGAGTCTCGACGAATTCAAGGAGTAACCGGTGCCTCGGCGCAAGGTCGGCCGCGTCGAGGTCGCCTTCACGAATTGCGGCGGCAACTTTCGAGTACTGCTCGCCCTGCAACTGCAGGAACCAGGCATGGCTACTCAGTCAATAGTGGCAACGGTTCAGCGCCGAGACATAGGAAGCAATCATTTCGTGCTCGGCACGGGTGAGTGCTCCGTCCGTGAAGTGCATTTGACTCGCCTGCTCGATTGCGCGGAGAAACTCGGGGCGCAAGCTCATCGTCCGCAGGATGTCAGGTACCTTTCGGCTTCCAGACGTCCGCTTCAACCGGTCGTAGAGGCCGGCCAACTCGCCGGTTGCGGCGTCATCCTCGATCCACGCTATTCGCGCCATATGAGGCCCTCCATACTAGGCCAATGCCGGACGTTCGCCGCTTGCAGCTGACCCTCCTGGTACTGGTGGCCTTGACGGCGTGCGGGCAGCCAGTCTCGCAGACATCCGCGCCCTCTCCGCAGAGCACCGCTTCGGCTCAATCGCCACCGAAGCAGACGAGCTACGTTGTGGCTAACTTCGCGACAGCACTGGCCTGGGCGCCCGATGGCCGCCTTTTCTTTGCCGAACGCGCCGGAGCGATCAAGACCTTCGACGGCAAGGTCGCGACGGCCTTTGCCTCAGTCCAACCGTCCACCTCAGGCGAACGAGGCCTGCTCGGCCTGGCGGTCAGTCCCGGTTTCACTCGTGACCACTTCGTCTACGCCTTCTACAGCCGGTCGGATGACGAGACCCGGCAGCGCGTCGTCCGCTGGACAGACAAGGGCGGCCTGGGAACGAACCTGACGACGATCGTTGACAATTTGCCCGGAGGCACCGATTGCTGCCACAAAGGTGGCCGGCTCGCTTTCGGCCCGGACGGCAAGCTGTACGTGACCTTGGGCGAGGTGCATGTCGCCAGCGACGCCCAGAATCCCGCCAGGCTTGGCGGCAAGATCCTCAGATATAACGCCGACGGAACGGTACCAGCCGACAACCCGTTCGGGGCGGGCAATCCTGTGTGGGCTATCGGTCTACGCAATCCCTTCGGAATCGCCTTCGCCGCGGACGGAAAAATGATGGTCACCGACAACGGCCCGTCGGGCGATGCCGGGACTCCAGGGAGCGGCTGGGACGAGGTCGACCTTGTGGTCCGCGGTGGTAACTATCAATGGCCCACCTGTTACGGCGACGGTCAGCACCTGCAGTCATCGAGCTGCAGCGGTACGCCTCCCACCTATCAGACCGGGCGGAGCGCGATCGTTCCGACGGGCGCAACCTTCGTCAGCCAGAAAGGTCCCGCCGGTTACCAGGGCGACTTCGTCTTCTGCAGCTACGCCGAAAGCAGGCTCAAGGTACTTTCGCCGGACGGCACTCGGCTATTACTCAATGGTCCGCGCTGCCAGCTGGACGTCAAGGAGGGGCCTGACCACGCCCTCTACCTTTCTGACGCATCGACCATCTATAGGTTTGGGCCCTAAGCACCAGGTCGGGCGCGCAAAGGCCTGAGTTACAGCTAGATTTGACCTAAGGCGATGTCCATCCGCGTTCTGACTTTCAACCTATGGGGCCTGAATGGAGACTGGGCAGCACGAGGCGCCGTTATTAGAGAAGCGCTTCGCGATCTGCGACCCGACCTGATTGCCTTCCAGGAGTCCGTCGTTAAGAGTGGGGCTGATCAGATTGCGGAGCTGCTCGGGCCAGG
>DASWQQ010000295.1:0-1892 GCA_036403615.1 Candidatus Dormiibacterota bacterium
TCGCCCGCTCGGTTCCAATCCCAACCCAGCGCGTCGTTGCTGCACAAAGGAGCAGGAAATAGCCATCAGGGCTATAGACATGCGACATTCTCCATGTCCAATACGCCCCAACACCGACCTGGAAGGTCGGGCAATTTGGGAGGAAACCTCATGACGATCACGCGGCGCACGCTCCTGAGCGGCATTGCCACCACCGGGGCTGCCGGCCTCGCGATGCCAGCCATCATCCGGTCCGCAATGGCCCAGGGCGGCTCCACGATGAAGGTCGGCATGGTGCTGCCGGTCACCGGCCCGGGAGCGGATGCGGGCCGTTTCGCGCTCGCGGGCGCCAAGATCGCCGTCGAGAACGTCAACAAGGCAGGCGGTGTGCTCGGCAAGCCGATCGAGCTCGTGACCGAGGACGATCAGACCACCAATCCGGGCGCCGTGCTCGCCTTCTCGAAGCTGGCATCCCAGCCCGACATCGTTGCGTTTATCGGCTCGATCCGCTCGACGCAGAACCACGCGATGGCGCCCGATATCCTCAAGACCGGCAAGCCCGTCTGCTTCGGCGGCACGGACCCGGTGCTGACCCATATGGGCAACAAGTGGATGTTCCGGTTCCGGCCGAACGACAGCTACTCGGCCCGGGTGATCGCCGATTACGGGGTGAACACCCTCAGCAAGAAAAAATGGGCGGTGATCCACTCCACCGATGCCTTCGGGACGAGCGGCGCCAAGGCGCTGACCGAGTCCCTCGGCAAGGCGGGAGCGACCGTTGCACTGGATCAGGGCTACGCCAACCAAAGCCAGGACTTCACGCCGGTCGTGCTGGCGATCAAGCAATCCGGCGCGGAGGTCATCGGCTCGTACTTCACGTTCGAGAACGACCTTGGCATCTTCGCCCGCCAGCTCCGGCAGCTCGGAGTGAACGTCCCCTGGGTGGGCTCGCCGTCCATCGTCAACGTCACGGCGCTCAAGCTCGCCGGCCCCTCCCTCTACGGGACCTACGGCGTGGCCGATTACGCAGAAGATTCGAGTGACGCCGCGAAGGCTTTCGCCAAGGCCTATCGCGAGGTCATGAAGGTGGCGCCCGATAACCAGTCATCCTGGACATTCGACGCGGTAACCGTGCTCTCGATGGCCATCAACAAGGCCGGCAAGACCGACCCCGAGGCGATCCGCACCGCCATCCTCTCCGTGAAGGGCCACCAGGGCGCCGAGGGCGAATACAACTTCGACGAGAACGGCGACGGGCTGCACGGCTACAACGTCGTGAAGAACGACAAGGGCAATATGGCCTTTGAGAAGCGCATCGACTTCAAGGAGTAAGGCGGCCTGATCTGAGCGCGGCGGACGCACCCGCATGGACCTCTTTCTCCAACTCCTCTTCACCGGGATCGGTATCGGCGCCGTCTACGCTCTCGTGGCGCTCGGTTTCGTGCTGATCTTCCGCGCCACGAACGTCGTGAACTTCGCGCAAGGCGAGTTCTCGATGGTGGCGGCGTTCATGATGGTGGTGTTCGCGGTCGATCTCGGCTGGCCGTACTGGCTGTCCTTCCTCGCCGCGCTCATCGGGATGGCGCTCCTCGGCGCCATCTTCAACCTCGGGGTCTATTACCCCCTGCGCCACCGCACCTACCTGCCCGTCATCATCTCGACGATTGGCGCCTCCATCCTGCTAGCCAACACCACGCTCGCGCTCTACGGCCCGCAGCCGCAGGTGCTGCCAGGCTGGTTCGAGACGCCGGGAATCCAGCTCGGCCCCGTCTACCTCGACAGCCAATACCTGCTGATCATCGCGGTCACGGCGGTGCTGGTCGCTTTCCAATATTGGTTCTTCGAGCACACGATCCTCGGCAAGAAGCTGCAAGCGACCTCGCAGGACAAGGAGATGGCGGCTTTGCTCGGCA
>DASWQQ010000296.1:0-8055 GCA_036403615.1 Candidatus Dormiibacterota bacterium
GAGGCCAAGCAACTGGTCGGCGTCGATTGGAACGTCGATCAGGATCGACTGGCCGGTCACCTCGTAACAGGCGTCCATGATCTCGGGAAGGTTGCTCAGGTCGGGCTTCAACCGGTAGCCATCCCAACCGTGCGCCTTGGCTGCGCGGACGAAATCGATGCCGGGCAAAGTCCCGTGGTAGCGGCGTCGCTCCACCTCGGGGATAACCACCTCGAGGCCCTTGTCCACGATGCCGTAGACCCCGTTGTTGATGATGAAGAGGCGCAGGTCGAGGTTGGCGGCATCCGCGAGCGCGCCTCCGAAGAGACGCCAGCAGCCGTCCCCCGAGAAGACGAAGGTGTTGAGCCTCGGGTCGGCAAGCTTCGCTCCAATCCCAAGCCCGAATCCGCCTCCCATGGCGGAGCCGTCATGCAGGGTGTGGAAGGGGATGTTGGGGTTCGGACGCTGGGTTGCGTACTGGCGATCCTTGTAGGAGGTGCAGACGTCGTCGAACCCGATGCTGTTCGGCCGCCATGCCTGGTGGAGCGCCTCGTAGAAGGCCATGGCATCGACGCATCCCTCGCGCACGTCGCGGGAGATCACGCGTGAGTTGAGCCGCTCCGGCAGCTCGCTCTCGGGGCGCTCCCCAATCCCCGACCAGGTCAGCCTGGGGATGATCTCGGTCAGGAGAGCGTCGAGATCGCCGTGGACCACGGTGTAGTTGCCGTCGACCCGGTGACGGAAGCCTCCCTCGAGGTGACCGTATGGGTCGGTCCATCCGCTGAAGTGCCACACCTGGCCGGCCGGGATCCGCCCGAGGTTGAGTGAGTACTCGCCGGCGTCGAAGCCGAGCGCGATCACGCAATCATCGGGCGTGATGCCGCGCCAGAGCTTCATCGCCTCGTCGTTCCCGCCGAAGGAGATGTAGCCATAACCGTAGCGGTTGTAGGGCGAAACCGCACTGGATCCGTTGTAGGACCAGACGGTGGGCGCCTTCAGCAGTTCGGAGAGTGCCGTCGTGAGGTCCGGCATCCCGGGCCGCCGGGCAGCCTCGGCGCCGACGTAGACGATCACTCGGCGACCGTTCGCGATCCGGGGAAACTCGTCAAGGAAGCGCTCGACGTCCTGGCGGTCGAAGCTGGCCTTACGTGGTGCCAGATGGGGCACCTCGACCTCCGCCGGCCTGGAGAGGATATCCGGGTAAAACGCGATCGCCACCGGCTTCGATTGCTGGAGGATCCGCTGGGCTCGCTCCAGCTCCCTTTCCATCGTGCCAATGTCGTCGATGACGATGCAGCCCTCGCCGATCTCCGCCTGCAGCTGCGGCACGATGTTCATGCCGTGGACCGAGACATCCTGGAGTGGGGCAAGGCCGATCGACAGCGTCGAGTTGAGCGCGATGAGGTAGACCGCGGGGATGTTGTGAAGCTTGGCATCGGTGATTCCGCTGGAGCCCAACTTGGTTGCGGCACCGGTGGTGGTGACACAGCCGCCGATTCCCCCGGAAGCGAGGTGATAACCGAGCGGTACGAAACCGGCGACATACTCGCCCATGGTCAGCATCCTGGGTGCGCCGTCAGCCGCCTCGGACAGGTCGCTGAGGGGTTCCAGGTGTTTGGTCACATGGATCAGGCCCCCGCCATTGACTCCGGCATAGGTGGTGACGCCCCAGCGCCGGAGCGTCTCGATCAACCAGTAGTTGCCGCTCGTCCGTTCCAGTGGCGGGCTGTGGGCCGGTTCGTTCAGCTCCTCGATTCGCTCGATCATGGTGGCAGTCATCTCCCCGCTAGAAGTTGTAGGAGCGGGTGATATCCTCAGCCACGTCACGACCGAAGCGGCTGGCGTCCCCGTGGGCCACCGCGGCCGAGAGCGCCTCTGTGCAAACACTGGCGACATCGATCCGGTGTCTCCGTTCCTGGATCTCGCGGTGCAGTCCTTCGGGAATCTCGATGGTGTAGCTGGCCATTACTCGTCCTCCTTCCTCAGAAAAAAGTGTCCGGAAACACAAAAAGTCCTCGTCCGCAAGGACGAGAGACCCGGCTCCCGCGGTACCACCCTGCTTACGGCTGCTGGCCGTCCCTCTTGTTGAGTCAACCGCTCAGGGGCTGAGTGCTCCCGTCATCGCCCTTGACTCGCCTGACACGCTAGCAGGCTCAGCTGCGCGGTCCATTGTGCGAACCATCCAAAAAACGTTGGTGGTTTGGACCCTTCACACCAGCCTCGGGATGGCCCATACTGAGCACTCCCCATGGCGCTAACCGTGCGTGAGGCGATGGGGCTCGGCGGGCTGCGACGCGGGGAAGTGCTTGCGGGATCCAGCGGGCTGGACCGGGCGATTACCTGGATCAAGGTCCTGGAGTCCCCTGAGACGATCAACTGGCTTGCCGAGGGCGAGCTGCTCTTGACCGTGGCCTTTGCCATCAAGGACGATCACGCGGCCCAGCGAAACCTGATGCGTGACCTGGCCGCAGCCGGGTCCTCCGGGCTGGTCATCAAGCCGGAACGCTACTTGCCGGAGATTCCGGCCGAGATGCTCGGCCAGGCCGATGAGTACGGCATCCCCCTGATCCGGATACCGCCGGACGTCTCCTACATAGAGATCATGGCCCCGATCCTGGAACAGATCATCAACGCCCAGAACGTCCAGCTGAGGCGCTCGATCGAGATTCACCGCCAGTTCACCGACCTCGCTCTCGACGCCCAGGGGCTCGAGGCCATCGTCCGCACCCTGGGCGAACTGGTCGAGAGCTCAGTTGCCCTCGAGGACGCGAACTTCCACCTGCTCGCCAGCCACGCCTTCCCCGGCGTTACCGACGCGCATCGCCAGCAGACGCTCGCACAGCAAGGAACGCCCCGCTCGGCGCTGCACTCGAAACCGATCAAGGCGATGCTGGAGGAAGTGATCGAGGGCCGCTCACCCCGCAAGGTCCCGGCATTTCCGGAGCAGGGTTTAACGGCCCCCCGCATCATCGCCCCGGTCATGGCAGGGCGCGAATGCCTTGGCGTTCTCTCCATCATCGACCACCCGCAGCATCACGAGGCTCTGGCTTTCATGGCGATCGAGCACGCGGCCACGGTTCTAGCGCTGGAGATCATCAAGCAACGTGAGGTGGCGGAAGCCGAGGACCGCGTTCGAGGCGAACTGGTCGATGACCTGCTCAACGGCACCTACGGCGATGAGGCGAACGCCCAGCGGCGCGCTCGCCACCTGCGCCACGATCTGTCCCTTCCGCACCTGGTCCTGGTGGTCGATGTCGATCACTTCGGGCGCTTCATCCGTGAGCGCCGCTACGACGAGACCCGGGTCATCAAGGTCAAGCACGATTTGCTCCAGCTCGTGATCGGCGCGGTCCGCCGCCTTCACCCGAGGCACCTGATCACTGCACACAGTGACAGCGTCATCGTGCTCGTGCCCCAGCCCGCCGGGTCCGCGGATGATGCCGGGGATGTCCTCGCCAACCGGATCCGGGCAACAGTCGGCGAGTCAGAGCTGGGCATTACCGTCTCGGTGGCGATCGGCCGCTCCTGCCTCAAGCCGGCCGATTTTCGGCCGGCCTTTCTCGAGGCACAGCGAGCCCTCGACCTGATGGTGCGTTTCGGCAAGCGGGAACAGGTCGTCAACTACGACCGGCTGGGCGTCTACAGGCTGCTTGCCCAGGTTGAGGATCGTGCCGGGCTCGAGGCGTTCGCCGGCCGCGTGCTCGGCCCACTCACCGCTTACGACAAGGCTCGCGGCACCCCGCTGTTGAAGACGCTCGAGATCTACCTGCAAAACCACGGCAACCTGCGCCAATCGGCGCGCGAGCTCCACATCCATCTCAACACCCTCCACTACCGGCTGGACCGGATCGGGAAAGTCACCGGCATGGACCTCAAGGATGCTGACGTCAGGCTGGACCTGCTTCTGGCCCTTCGGGTCCGGGCGCTGGCGGAGACCACCTAGCGATGGGGAAAACGATGGCGGCCAAGATCTGGGAGGAGCACGTCGTGACCTCGCCACCCGGAGAGCCCGACCTCCTCTACGTCGACCTGCACCTGGTTCACGAAGTGACTTCGCCCCAGGCCTTCGAAGGCCTGCGCTCCAGCGGCCGCCGCGTCCGCCGGCCAGACCTCACCCTGGCGACCATGGATCACAACGTTCCCACCCGGGGCGGACGGGGGGCGGCGGACGAGATCTCCCAGCGGCAGATGATGGTGCTGGAGGAGAACTGCGCCCGGGAGGGCGTCCGCCTTTACGGCATCGGTAGCGCGCGCCAGGGGATCGTGCACGTGATCGGCCCCGAGCTCGGACTGATCCAGCCCGGGATGCTGATCGTCTGCGGCGATTCGCACACCTCGACCAACGGCGCGTTCGGCGCGATTGCCTTCGGTATCGGCACCTCGGAAGTCGAGCAGGTGCTGGCCACGCAATGCCTGCGGCAGCGGCGACCGAAAGGCATGGCGATCACGGTCGATGGCGAGCTGCCGCTCGGTGTAACCGCCAAGGACATCGCGCTCAGCATCATCTCTCGCGTCGGCGTCGCGGGCGGCCAGGAGCACATCGTCGAGTACCGCGGCTCCACCATAGGGGCGCTCTCGATGGAGGGACGCCTGACGGTTTGCAACATGACGATCGAGGGCGGCGCCCGTGCCGGCATGGTGGCTCCGGACGAGAAAACCTTTGCCCACCTGAAGGGGCGGCCCCACGCACCTCGAGGCGAGGCGTGGGAGCAGGCAGTGGCCTACTGGCGCTCGCTTCCTAGCGATCCGGACGCCACCTTCGATAAGGAGATCAGCCTGGATGCCACCCGGCTGGAGCCTTACGTCTCCTGGGGAACCAACCCCGGACAATCGGTTCCGATCACCGGTTTCGTACCGCAGCCATCGAGCGAGGCCGACGACCGCGCGCTCCAGTACATGGCCCTCAGCCCGGGAACGGCCATCGACGAGATCACCGTGGACCGCGTCTTCATCGGCTCCTGTACCAATGCCCGCCTAGAGGATTTGCGCACCGCGGCGACCGTCGTCAAAGGTCGGCATGTGCACAAGGACGTCCGAGCCATGGTTGTTCCCGGTTCGGCGATGGTTAAGGCCGAGGCGGAACGTGAGGGACTTGATGCTGTCTTCAAGCAGGCCGGCTTCGAGTGGCGCGACACCGGCTGCTCGATGTGCCTCGGCATGAACCCCGACATCCTTCAGCCCGGCGAGCGCTGCGCCTCGACCAGCAACAGGAATTTCGAGGGTCGCCAGGGTAGCGGTGGCCGCACCCACCTGGTGAGCCCACCGATGGCAGCGGCCGCCGCCATTGCCGGTCACCTGGTCGATGTCCGGGAGATGGCCTGATGGAGCCCTTTCGGTCCGTTACCGGCGTGCTTGCGCCGCTCGACCGTGCCAACGTGGACACCGACCAGATCATCCCCAAGCAGTTCCTCAAGCGGATCGAACGCTCGGGCTTTGGACCCTTCCTCTTCTATGACTGGCGGCGCGCCGGCGACTTCGTGCTTGACCGGCCTGCCTACCAAGGCGCGGTAGTGCTGGTGGCGGGAGCCAATTTCGGCTGTGGTTCCTCGCGGGAGCACGCCCCCTGGGCCCTGCTGCAGGCCGGCTTTCGTGCCGTCATCGCCCCCTCGTTCGCCGATATCTTCAAGAGCAACTGCTTCCGCAGCGGCCTGCTACCGGTCGAGCTACCAGCGACCCAGGTCCATCAACTGATCCTGATCGCGCTCGAAAGCCCCGGAACCGAAGTTACCGTCGATCTGGAGGCGAAGAGGGTAGCTGCCGGGCCTCTGAGCGCCACTTTTGCGATCGATTCCTTCTACCGGGACTGCCTGCTCAATGGTTGGGACGAGATCGCCCTCACGCTCAAGAGCGAAGCCCAAATCGCCGCCTACGAAGCCCGGCGACCAGTTTTCCTCCCCACCATCTCCTAGTTTTCTCCCTCCCACTTGCGGGGAGGGTTGGGGAGGGGGTGTAATCAGCGCTTCACTACCGCGGCCGCGTAACCGCCCCCTCGCTCGCCGACGAAACGAGCGCAGCGTATTTGGCAAAGACACCCTCCGGGTAGCGCGGTTCGGGCGGACGCCAACCCTCGAGCCGCCGACGGATTTCTGCGTCGGGCACGTCGACATTCAGCTGGCGGGCGCTTACATCGAAAACGATGGTGTCACCCTCGTGGACGGCGGCGATGGGTCCACCCCGCGCCGCCTCAGGTGATACGTGTCCCGCCATGAGCCCATGCGTCGCACCGGAGAAGCGGCCATCGGTGACAAGCGCCACCGAATCGCCCAGCCCTTCTCCGATGATCGCGCTGGTGACACCGAGCATCTCCCTCATGCCCGGCCCGCCGACCGGACCCTCATAGCGGATGACGATGACGTCCCCTGCCTTGATCCGACGCTTGGAGACCGCTTCGAAGGCAGCCTCCTCGCTGTCGAAAACGCGAGCCGGCCCTCGATGTGCCAGCCGTTCGTGACCGGCGAGCTTGACGACGCAGCCTTCCGGCGCCAGGCTGCCGCGGAGGATGGCGAGCCCCCCGGTCGGTTTCAGCGGCGCCGCCAGCGTCGTCACCACCCTTTGTCCCTTGGTCTCGACTGCGGCATGCGCCACCTGGCCGAGGCTGCGCCCGTCCACCGTGGGCGCGTCGCCATGAATGAGCCCCCCGGCCACGAGCCGCTGCGCCACCAGGGCCATGCCGCCGGCGTGATACAGATCCTGTGCAACGTACGCGCCGCCCGGCTTGAGGCTGGCAACAACCGGCGTGCGCGAGGCCACCCGGTCGAAGTCGTCGATCGTCAGTGGCACACCTGCCTCGCGAGCGATCGCCAGCAGGTGGAGCACGCCGTTGGTCGAGCCACCAGTGGCGGCCACGGATGCGATCGCGTTCTCGAGCGAGGCGCGGGTGATGATGTCGCGCGGCCGCACATTGTCTGCCAGCAGCCTAATCGCCAGCTCGCCGGCCCGGTAGGCGATCTCATCTTTCTTCTTATCCAGGGCTGGAACGTCGTTCGCTCCTGCGGGGCTGATGCCGAGAAACTCCATCGCCGTCGACATCGTGTTCGCAGTGAACTGCCCGCCGCAGGCACCGGCTCCGGGGCAAGCACTTTCTTCGATTTCGCGCAGCTCGGAGGCCTCCATGGTGCCGGCCGCGACCGCCCCGACCGCTTCGAAGACTTCCTGAAGAGTGATGTCCCTACCGCGATGGCGGCCCGGGCCGATCGTCCCGCTGTACAGGACCAGCCCCGGGATGTTGATCCGGGCCAGCGCCATCGCCGCCGCCGGGATCGTCTTGTCGCAGCCAACGATCATGACCAGCCCGTCGAAGAGGTGGCCCCGGGTTACGAGCTCGATCGAGTCCGCGATCACTTCGCGACTTACCAGCGAGGCCTTCATCCCCTCCGTGCCCATTGAGACTCCGTCGGAGACGGCGATGGTGTTGAACTCCATCGGCGTCCCGCCTGCGGCTCGAATCCCGGCCTTAACTTTTTCGGCCAGGCGCCGGTGCGTGTAGTTGCAAGGCATGGTCTCGATCCAGCTATGCCCCACGCCGATCAATGGCTTCTTCAGGTCTTCGCGGGTAAACCCGATCGCGCGCAGCATCGAGCGCGCAGGCGCACGATCGTCGCCCTCGGTTAAGCCTGCGCTCTGACGTTTCAGCGGCGAGGCGGAGTCGGCACCAGCCGTGGACATCTGAGGCCACCGATTCTATCTCGGAGCGAGAAGCAATTTCGAGTCGGGTTAGACTCGGCGTGTGACGAGGGACTCTCAGGTCGAGGGATGGCTCTCGGAAAAGAACGATCCTCCCCAGGCTCTGATGCGTCGCGTCCGGGCTGTCATCGTCGGGGCCGACACACGGATAACGGAGTACATCAAGTACGGAACTCTGACGTTTGGCTACGAGGGCGACATGGTTACCTTCGTCCAGGCGAACGCTAAGACGGTGACTCTGATGTTCAACCGAGGTGCGCGGATTCAAGGCAACTTTCCGCACCTCGAGGGTAGCGGCCCTTCAGCTCGGTTCATGCGCTTCAAGGATCTAGCCGAAGTCGACAAGCGGGCCACCGAGCTCAGCAAGATTGTCGAGGCCTGGTGCAACATGAT
>DASWQQ010000297.1:0-10625 GCA_036403615.1 Candidatus Dormiibacterota bacterium
GATGACTCCGAGCGTCAGCGCCGCCACCGCCGTGACCAGGAAGGCCGTGAGCACCTGGTCCAGCTCGATGCCACCGAAGAGGAATACAAGGCTGAAGATGGGGACGGAAAGCAGGAGCAGTAGGAGAACGAAGGACATCGAAGCCAGTAGCTTCCCCCAGAGTATGGAGAAAGGCGGGATGCGGGTGACGAACAGCAGGTCGATCGTCTGCCGCTCCCTCTCGCTGCTGATGGCTCCCGCCGTTAGTGCCGGCGTGATGAATGTGAGCAGGACCATCTGGAAGATGAGCAGGTAGATGAAGAGCCCCTGGCCGTAGTTGGCCGCCTGGCCGCCGCCGTAGCTGTTGCGCGCCGAAAACGTCATCGCGGCGAAGATCGCCCAGCCGAGACCCCCGATCAGCAAGATGTAAACCGTCATCGCCAGGGGTGAGCGCCAGGTCCGCATCCGGGAGCGGTACTCCTTGTCCACGATCGGATTCCAGAATGCGTTGAGGATGGCGCTCATCCCACCTCCTCCGAGGTTGCCTTGAGAAACGCGTCCTCCAGGTCACTCTCCATCTGGCTGAAGCCGGAAACCCGGATCCCGGCGCCGATCAACGATTGGAGGATGGCGGCGGCGGCCGCCTCGTCACCCTCGAACTGAGCCTCGATGGCCCCTTCAACCGTCTCTACTCCACGTACCGCGGAAAGAGCCGTAAGTGTCTTGATCGCCTCCTCGCGCTGGCCGAGGACGTTGATCCGAAGCCGACGGCCGCTCGTCAGGCGCTGAATGACTTCCTGCACCGGGCCGGTGGCGCGGATCTTTCCGTGGTCGATGATGCCGACCATGGTGCAGAGCTCCGTCAGCTCCGGGAGGATATGGCTCGAAATTACGATCGTCTTGCCCATGCCCTGAAGCGTTTTCAGGATCTCACGCATCTCCACCCGAGCACGGGGATCGAGACCGGAGGCCGGCTCATCGAGCAGCAGAACAGCCGGATCGTGAACCAGCGCGCGCGCCAGGCAGAGGCGCTGTTTGAGACCGCGAGAAAGGGTGTCGACCGCCTGGTTGCGCCTTTCCGGAAGGCCCACCAGTTCCAGCAGGTCGTTGACGATCTTCTGCCGGCGTTGCTTCGGCTGCCGGTAGCAGGCTGCATAGAAATGAAGGTATTCCGACACCGTCAGCTGGTCAGAGACGCCGAAGAAGTCGGGCATGTAGCCGAGGCGCTCGTGGACGAGGTCGGGTTGGCGCGTCACATCAGCTCCATCGATCAGTGCCTGGCCGGCGGTTGGCTCCAGCAGGGCGGCGAGGATCCGAATGGTCGTCGTCTTGCCTGCGCCGTTGGGACCGACGAAGCCGAAAATCTCGCCCCTCGGGACCTCGAAAGAGACGTGGTCAAGTGCCTTCCGGCTGCCGTAGGTCTTGCTCAGGTCCTTGACGTTGATCATCGAATAGTTCCCGTCAACGACACGCCGCCGCTCATGAAGCTGGCGTTGCTGCCGCTGATCCTCAGGCGTACCGAGCCGGAGGCGGATTCGATCGCACCGTCCGGGATGGCGGTGGTGCCATTGTCCTGGTAGGCGATGCCGGTCCAGCTGCGGTGCTGCCAGTCCCAGACCTCCGCTTCGGTGGTGATTGCCGGGCCACCGTTGGCGACCGGAGGGATGACCTTGGGGCCGTAGGGGTTGGACGAATTGAGCGAGGCGGCGCCGAGATGGGCTCCGCTGGCAAGGCTGGGCGTGAATTCATAGGTCACGCTACCGTTCTGAAGTGTGAAGACACCAGGCGGCCCGGCCGGCTGAGTATCGCCGGTGACGTCGATGATCCGCCCGGTTACGGCGCCGGCCGGAAGGGGACCTGCGCCGACCCGCTCGATCGGCAGTGAGAAGGCGATCGCGCTTTGGGCCGTGCCTCGAGGCTCGGCTCCATTGACCGTGATCCCTTGAAGCGAGCGCTTGGTCCAGGCGACCACGATCGGTTGGATCGAAGTTGAAGCGATCCCTTTGTAACCCAATCCGGGCTGGAGGAGCGAGAGGACCTGCGTCCTGGCCTGCCCTTCTCGATCCTCGGGGGTCGGGTTGCTCGGTCCCGGCCCGAAGGTGGAATTACTGTAGATCCGGGTATAGAGCGGCTGGCCCCCGAATAGATTGCCGGGCTTGGCTGCCAGCTGAATCGCAACTCCTGCTCCCGGTTTCAACGAGCCGAGCTTCTGGAAGTTGTCTCCCGCCATCAGCACTGCATCGTCGAACGCAATCGTTGAATGGTTCTCCACCCGCCCGGTCAACTGGCCGTTGACCAGCTGCAGGTGGCCGACCAGTTGCGGCGCGACCGACATGCTCTCGGTCGCAAAGCCCCGCAGGCTGAAGGCGGTGATACCCCGTAACGTAACGGTGTTCGACAAGGGACCGATCTGCGTGGGGCTGGGGGAGGAACTGAAGACCCCATTTCCACTGATCGGACTGATCATCAGGTTTTCGCCCGCGACGGTCACCTGGTAGTCGCCTCTTGTCGGCGCCATGATCCCCGTATAGGTTTCCTGGTATGCGTGCTCGGCCCCCAGGACACCGTGGACGATAGCGACCTGGTTACTCTGCACTGACCGCCCTTTGGTCCCGATTCCGATGCCGTATGCGCCGCCGGCGACGATAACGGCGATCAGCGGGACGGTGATCCACGACAGCTCGCGCCGCCGCATCCGCCCCAGGACCACGTAGTTGATCGGCCCGACCAGGAGCACGTAAAAGAGGACGAGGGCGCCGGTCAGCTGGAGTGATGGCAGATCAAGAGCCGGCAGGTTACCCAGGACGCCGCTCAGGGCATTGCTTCGCTCGGTTATCGACGTGCCGGAACCGCCGAAGGCAGAAGTGAACCCGCCGCCCCCGATACCCATCGGGACATTCTGTTGCCCGGCGGAGGTGGTGAGGTTACGCACAATCACCTGGCGGAGGAGTGACTTGGTCTCGGCTGAGGCCGAAACCGCGGGCTGGTTCCAGTCGAAGCTGGCCATGGTGATGAGGCCGCTCCCGAAACGGGACTCGATCAGCAACGGATGCGACCCCTCCGCCAGCCAGGCGGTGGCAGCGTTCGTAACACCGGTCGCCACCTCGATGCGCGCGGCGCCCCCCAGCGCCGAACTCCGGGCGATAATGGTGGTCCCGGTCGGGGCGAGCGGTTGCAGCTCGGCCGGAATGCCGGCCAGGGTCTTCCGCCAGGAGGCCCCGGTTCCGAGCAGGAGCGAGCCTCCCGCGGCAACGAAGTCTTTCAGGGCAGCTTTCTGGCCGCTGGTCAGAATGTCGGTGGAAAAGTCATCAATCGCAATCAGGTCAAAGGCCCGCAGCACGATCGCCGAATCAGCTAGATCCTGAGCCTGGAGATGAGCGACGCGTGCCGAAACCCCGCCCGGGTGAAGTGCAGCGAACTCATCGAGCGCTGCCGGATCATCCGAGAAGACACCAATAAGCGTTCCGGCGTTGGTTCCGCCGGTAGTGCTCTGGCTGGCCAGGACTCGCCCATTGAGCAGCACTCTTACCGTGAGCGTCAGCCCCGCAGCCGGATTCACCATCGCGTAGGTCCGCAGATGCTTGGAGGCACCTGCGGGCAGGCTCAAGGGCAGTTCGTAGAGTGCCGGGCTGGGGACGCCGGGCTGAGAGGTGAACACCGACTCGAGCTGGATGCTTGCCTCCATGTCCGGGCCGGCGTTCTTGACGTCGATGGCAACCGGCATCCACTCCTGGGCCTTATAACTGCCCTGGTATCCGACCTTGACCGACAGGCTTACGGGGGCCGCGGCATCCGCGCCGACCGCCGTCGCCGGCAGGCAAAACGCGACAAGGAGGCCCGCCAGGGCAATCCGCGGAAGCAGACGGCGGCTGCGGGCTGGCATATCCTCTTAGACGCCGGCTCAGGGGTAAAGGTTCCACTTTGAGCCAGCTTCGCCGGAAGTATGGGGGCAGGCGGGGCTGCTTGCAACTGAATTGGACACAGGGTGATGACGAGGTTCAGGTCCAGCGGTCGAATGCCGGAGGAGGGACTCGAACCCACACGGACTTACGCCCAGACGCTTTTGAGGCGTCCTCGTCTACCATTCCGACACTCCGGCGCCGAGTTGCGAGTATAACGAAGCCCTCGAGTTGGAACTTCTTAGAGATGTTTGCGTCTAAAGGCAGGAACGTTTGATGGACGATCGCGACCTGGTTGGTCGAGCCCGCCAGGGCGATCGGGAGGCCTTTACCCAATTGATCGTGCAATATCAGGTCCCGCTTTACAACACGGCGCTGCGGATGGTCGGTTCCCGCGAGGACGCGGCCGATATCACGCAGGAGGCTTTCCTGCGCGCCTGGGAGAAGATCCGGACGCTCCGGGACGCACCCTTCAAATCCTGGCTCTTCCAGATCGGGGTCAACCTCTGCTACGACCACTTCCGCCGTGGACGCCGCTACGGTCTCATGCCGGACGAGGAGCAGGGCGGAAAGATCGTCGGCCTCGGCGTTGCCATGCCGGATCCGCAGGAGCGTGCGGAGGCGAACGAACGGGGGCGGATCGTGCGCGAGAGTATCGAGGCGCTCGATCACGACATGCGCGCGGCCCTGGTGCTTCGAGACATCAATGGGATGTCTTACGACGAGATTGCCGGCGTCCTGGGAGTGCCGCTTGGCACCGTTAAGTCGCGGATCGCACGAGCACGGGGGCAGGTGCAGGAATACCTGCAGCGCAACCCCGATCTGTTTCCCGCACCGGAGCGGAAGGAGCGTGCCCATGGCGACTGAACCAACGCTCGAGCAGCTCTCGGCCTACGTCGATAGCGAGGTCGACGCGCCGTTGCGTGCCGAGCTGGAGTCGCATCTGAAGACATGCGTGACCTGTCAAGAGCGGCTCGAGGGTTTGAGGCAGGCTGTCTTTGCGATCCGCGCGCTGCCCATGGAAACGCCATCGCGTGCCTTCACCGTGCCGGCTCAACGGCGTCAAGCATGGAAATGGGCGCCGGTGGGCTGGATCGGCGGTACGGCCACGGCTCTGCTGGCCATTGCGCTTGGAATCTCGCAGCTGCACGGCATAGGCGGCGCGGGAACTTCGTCTTCGAGCCTTGCTCTCAACCGCGGCGCTGCCGAGGCGCCGGCGAACGCTTCCGGTTCTTCTGCCGCGCAACTGGACCAGCAGGGACAACCTCTGACCAGCCGTGCATACGCAAATCACAAGGGGGTCGCCGATCCCACGGCCAAGCGAAAGCTGACTCTCGAGGCCGACGCGTTCTCCTATCCGAGCCATGGAGCGATGCAAATCACAATCATCCTGCAGGGAGCGCCATCACAGTCCATCGTTGCCCAGGATCAGGGTCTGACCGTGGTGCTGTTGCGCGGCGGAGCAGGGGTTGAGTTGGCGTCTCCGGTCGGTGTCAGCAGCTATGACGGCACGCCGTTCTTTGGACGAACGTACGACCTTGGTGCCCTCTCGCTGGGGCAAGCCCGCGCCGGGGACTATCAATTGGTCGCCACCTGGGTGCTGCACGACGGATCCGGGCAGGTGCTCCAGGCCAGCATCCCGATACGCCTGACGGGAAACTAGCCGCTCAGCTTTTGTCGGGCGGGGGTCCTTCGAGGTCGGGGAGGTCCATGCTGTTGATCAGTTCTTTGAAGATCGACAGCTTGTCGTCGTCCTCCTCCTCTTTCTCGGGGAAGACGCCCGCTTTTTCCAGTACGTCCTGCGAGACCAGGATCGGACACGTCATCCGCACCGCGAGCGCGATCGCGTCGCTGGGTCGCGAGTCGATCTCGACTTCCTTGCCGTTGACCCCGAGGAAGAGCCGGGCGAAGAAGACCTCGTTGGTCAGTGATGTCACCTGGATCTTCTTAAGGCGCAACTCGGCGCTCTGAAGGATGGTCGCGAGCAGGTCATGCGTGATCGGCCGCTCGGGGGTGATGCCGGTGATCTTGAGCGCGATCGCGTTCGCCTCGTAGATCCCGATCCAGATCGGGAGATATCGATCCGTTTCCTTCTCTTTTAAGATCACGACGTGCTGCCCGCTGGGCATGTGCACCCGGATGGAATCGACCTGCATCTCGACGAATTTAGCCATGGAGCAACTCCAATTTACCCTACCATCGGGTTTTCGGGGGGCTGACTAAACTCTATTGGTGACGGAACCCCAAAAGAAGGAACGGCTCGTCCTGATCGACGGCCATTCCCTGGTCTACAGGGCCTTCTTTGCATTGCCTTCACTGACCGATCGCGACGGCAGGATGGTGAACGCGGCCTACGGCTTCACCTCGATGTTGTTGCTTGCGCTGCAGGAGCATCCGGATTATGTCCTGGCATCCTTCGACCTGGGTGGGGTCACGTTCCGGCACGAAGCGATGGAGCAGTACAAGGCGACCCGGCGGCCGACGCCACCCGAGCTCAGCACCCAGTTTCCTCTGACGCGGGACATCGTCCGCGCCTTCGGTATCCCAATCTATGAAGTCAAGGGGGTCGAGGCGGACGACGTCATTGGCACACTCTCGACACAGGCGCGTAGCCGCGGCCTGCACAGCACGATCGTCACCGGTGACCTTGACGCGCTGCAGCTGGTCAACGAGGACGTCGACGTCCTCACAAGCAAGCGTGGCGTGTCGGAAACAGTTCTTTACACCCCCGAGCGTGTTCGGGAGCGCTACGGCCTGGAGCCGATCCAAACGGTTGACCTCAAGGGACTTGTCGGCGACGTCTCAGACAACATCCCGGGGATTCGCGGTATAGGCGAGAAGACGGCCATCAAGCTGATCCAGGAGTTCGGTTCCGTGGAGAACCTGGTCGAGAACTGGCAGAGCGTCAATCCGCCGAAGGTCAGGAAGCTTATCGGCGATCACCGCGACCAGGCGCTGCTCAGCAAGAAGATGGCGACGATCGTGCGGGACGTCGACATAACGCTCGATCTGTCGCACGGCTCGGCCCAGGAGTACCGGCCCGACGCGGTGCGCACACTGCTTGCCGACCTCGGCTTCCGTAGCCTTGCCGCGCGCGTGCCGAACAGCTGGCGGGATGGCAGCGCCATGCTGGCGCCACCGATCCTGGCGCCAACGCCGGCTGGTAATGGTCGCCCGGCGCAGGAGACCCTGGCGTTTGAAAGCGCACCGGGTGAGGCCGTGACGATCGTTCGGCAGCAGGCTGAGCTCGATCGCATCGTGGTGGCTGTCGAGGCGGCCGATCGGATCGGTTTGCAGGTGGTGACGCTCGACGAGACGCCGCGCCGCGGTCGGATTGCCGCCCTGGTCATCGGGGTCGACAAGCATCAGGTCTTCTACGTCCCGGTCGCGCACGAGCAGGACCGCTGTCTCGAGCTGCGTGACGTCCTCCAGCGCTTCAAGCCCAGCCTCGAGAGCCCCAACCCATCCAAAACCGGGTTCAACCAGAAGGCCGATTACCTGGCGCTGCGCGCCCACGGCATTCGGCCCAGGGGTCTCGATTCGGACCTTTTGATCGGCGCCTACCTGCTCAACTCCGGAATACGGTCGCCGAGCCTCGAGGCGCTCGCCTCCGACGTACTCCATCGGGCGATCGACGGGCCGGAGTCCGTCTTCGGTAGCGGGAAGACTGCCCTGACATGCGACCAGGTCGAGATTGCGCGTGCGGCGGCCTTCTACGGCGACCGGATGCGTGTCATTCTCGAGTTGGCACCCCGCCTGCAGAGCGAGCTGGACCGGCTGGGTAACGGCGAGCTCTTTCGCAACCTGGAGATGCCGCTGCTGCCGGTGCTCGCCGAAGTGGAGATCGCCGGCGTTGCGGTCGATACGCCGTACCTGCAGCAGGTCTCCCGCGAGCTCTATGACCAGTTGCAGCTTCTCGATCGCGAGATCGCGGACGTAGCCAACGGTCCGATCAACGTCAACTCGCCGCAGCAGCTGGCACGCTTCCTCTTCGAGGATCTGAACCTTCCGGGAGGACGGCGGACCAAGTCCGGTTACTCGACGGACGCGAACGTGCTCGAGGGCCTGCGCGACCAGCACCCGGTGATTCCTAAGATCCTGGAGTTCCGCCAGCTGAGCAAGCTGAAGGGGACGTACGTTGACGCGCTGCCGCTATTGGTCGACCAGCGAACTGGTCGCGTGCACACCTCGTTTAACCAGACCGTCGCCGCAACCGGCCGGCTCTCCTCGTCAGATCCGAACCTGCAGAACATCCCGATCCGGACCGAGGTCGGCCAGAAAGTCCGTCGTGCCTTCATTCCCAGCCGCAGTGGCGACGTGCTCCTCTCGGCCGACTACTCTCAGATCGAGCTGCGCGTCCTGGCGCATATGACCGAAGATCCGGTGCTCGTCGACGCCTTCGCCCGCGGCGAGGACATCCACGCCCGGACGGCGGCCGAGGTCTTCGGCATCCCGCAGGCCGAGGTGACGGCGAACCAGCGGCGCCTCGCCAAGGTGGTCAACTTCGGGCTCTTCTACGGGCTCAGCGATTTCGGCCTGGCCCGCGACACCGGCATGTCGACCGAAGATGCGCGGATCTTCATCGACGCCTACTTCCGCGCCTACAGCCGTGTGCGCGAGTTCCTCGAGGGGATCAAGATGCAAGCTCGCGAACAGGGCTATGTCGAGACGCTGCTGCACCGACGTCGCTACATCCAGGACATCCGGTCGCCCAACCGCATGTTGCGCCAGGGTGCGGAGCGGATCGCCATCAACATGCCGGTGCAGGGGTCGGCCGCTGACATCATGAAGCTCTCGATGATCCGGCTCGACAATTACCTGGGCGAGCACCGGTTGACCAGCAAAATGATCCTGACGGTTCATGACGAGCTGGTCTTTGAAGTCGCCCCCTCGGAGCGGGAGCGCCTGATCGACGTGGTGCCGGACCTGATGGCCGGCGTCTACTCATTGAATGTCCCGCTCCAGGTCGACCTGAAGATCGGGCCGAACTGGCAGGACATGGAGCGGGTGCGCCTCGTCGCTGCCCAGGCTTGAGGTCCTAACGGTTGCCCGAGCTACCCGAGGTGGAAACCGTCGTCCGCGACCTGCGGCCGCAGTTGAGTGGACGCCGGATCGAGTCGATTGAGCTTGGCGGCGACGGCCCCTCGCGGTTGCGCGTGATCCGCTATCCAAAGCCCGAACGATTGGTCGAGCGGCTTGTCGGACACACGATTCAGACTGTTGAGCGGCGGGGCAAGTACATCGTGATGCCCCTCGAGGTTCCCGGTGAGCGCTTCGTGGTACACCTCGGGATGACGGGCCACCTGAGGGTCTGGGAACCCGAGGAGACGGCGGTAAAGCACACTCATCTACGCGCACGGCTGGACAGCGGGGCCGAGCTTCGCTACGACGACGCCCGCCAGTTCGGCCGCTTGCTGGTCGGCACACAGGAAGAGATGATCGGCGCCCGCGCCTTCCCCGCCCGCCTCGGTCCCGAACCGATCCACGGCGATCTCACCGAGGCCGGATTCGAGGCCCTGATCCGGGCTCGGCGACGCGCGGTGAAATCGGCCCTCCTGGACCAGTCTTTCCTGGCCGGAGTGGGCAACATCTACGCTGACGAGGCATGTTTTCGGGCTGGGATCCGTCCTAGCCGTTGGACCCACCGTCTAACCGCGCGCGAGCGCAGGGGTCTATATTCGGCCATCCAGGAGGTTCTGGAGAACAGCATTGCGGCACGAGGCTCGTCGATCATCAACTACGTCGACGCCTTTGGATCCAGGGGGAGTAACCAGGAGCGTTTGCTCGTCTACGGGCGGGCCGGCGAACCCTGCCTGAGATGCGGGACACCCTTGCGGGGAACACGCCTGGCCGGCCGCGGCACCGTATATTGCCGCACATGCCAGCGCTGATCCGCCTCAGCTGGCCGAAGCTCAGCCGCCGTCTGCTGGTGACGGCAGGGGTATTTCTGGCCGCGTTCCTGCTGGTGACGCTGCTCGTGGGCGCCGGCGTTTTTGGTTCCGTGAACCTGCGCCTGACCCACTCGCTGCAGGCGCGCGGAAGCCAGGGCCAGGACCTCACCCTCGGCCTCTTTGCCTACCTCGGCAGCATTGAGGTCACCCTGCTGGTGGGCGTGCTTCTGGGCGCTGCACTCTTTCGGGGCCTGCGGCTGCTGTCCGTGCTGCCGGCCGCGGTGATCCTGTTTGCCTCGGGGGTGGAGTACGTCTTCAAAAAATTGCTGGTGAGCCCGGGGCCGGGTCACGCCTTCGACCGCTTTCCCGGCTTCCTTCCCAGCTTCAGCCACAACGTCGCGCCTTACTCGTATCCGAGCGGTCACATGCTGCGTACCACGGTGACTTACGGGCTGGTGCTCTATCTGGCCGAGCGCTGGGAGCTGTTCGGACGCGACAGCTCACGGCTGAGCCCGGTGCTGGTGCTGCTGGTCGCGCTGATGAGCTACGCGGTTATCTATCTGGGCTGGCACTGGTTCTCGGACGCGCTTGGCGGCCTGCTGTTAGGCCTGACGCTGCTGTTTGCGCTGATCGCCTACCTGGAGCGCAAGCGGACGGTCAATCCCGGCCACGCGCCGGTCGAAGACTAAGAAGCCCGGCTAAGGGCCACCGCTTAGACCGTAAGCGACATAGTCGTCCGTCCCGACTTTGACGTAGACCGCCATGGTGCAGGGCAGCGTAGAACGGCGGATGCTGTCGGGCATCGGCTTAGCGAAGATCATCTTGCCGTCCACGGTTTTACTGACCTGGCGAATGG
>DASWQQ010000298.1:0-5058 GCA_036403615.1 Candidatus Dormiibacterota bacterium
CCTTCACGACGAGGAGGGCGACCTTCGCGGTATCGCGGCGACTCTTACTTGATCTCGGCTGAGGCGCCCGCGTCCTTGAGCTTCTTCAAAACGCCTTCGGCTTCCTCGCGGTTGACGCCCTGCTTGACCGGCTTGGGAGACTGGTCGACAAGGTCCTTGGCTTCCTTCAACCCCAGGCCGGTGATCTCGCGGACGACCTTGATGACGCCGATCTTGGCATCGCCGGCCGCCGTCAGGACCACTGAGAACTCGGTCTGCTCAGCCTCAGCAGCGGGGGCCGCTCCGGCGCCACCGCCCGGCGCGGCAGCAACCGCGACCGGAGCCGCTGCCGTCACGCCGAACTCGGTCTCGATCGCCTTGATGGCGTTCATCACGTCCACCACCGTCCATTCCTTCAGTGCCGATACGAAATCGTCGACGCTTACCTTTGCCATCTTTTCCTCCTAACTTGCCGCCGGCGCTGCAGCCGGTGATTGGCTTTCTTTCTGGGTGCGAAGCGCATCGAGGGTGCGGGCGAATTGCGAGAGCGGAGCCTGCAGTACGCTGGCCAGGTTTCCAAGCGGTGCCTGCATGGCGCCCAGCAGACGGCTGAGCAGTACCTCGCGGGAAGGCAGGTCGGCCAGCTCGACTACGGCATCGGCCTTGATCAGCTGACCCTCGAGCAGGCCACTCTTGATCACCATCTTGCGGTTGACGCGGATGTACTCGTTCAGAATCCGTGCCGGGGCCGAGACGTCCTTGCCGGCAAAAATCATCGCCACCGGACCGGCCAGCTCCGCCTGCAGCTGCCCGTAGCCGGCCGCCTGGGCGGCCCGCCTGGCTAGCGTGTTCTTCACGACCATCATCTCGATGCCGCTATCCCGAAGCTTGCGCCGCAGATCGGACATCTGGCCCACGGTCATGCCCCGGTAGTCGGCGAGCACCGCGGTCGATGACTCTTTCAGGCGCGACGTGATCGCCTCCACCGTGTGGGCCTTCTCAGCCTTCTTGTCAGCTTTCGCCGCCTTTTTCACTGCCGTCGCCAATAAAAAAACCTCCTTGTCTTCATAGGCAAGAAGGCCGTTTAAATACCATCTCGCCTACCGCAGGAAATTAAGCTCGGTGCGCCTGCGGTCTCTGGCTATTCGGTTGTGCGGATCCGGAGTATATCAGGCGCCGTTCCTGGTTGCCTCGAGAGCTCCCTCGACCAGGGTCCGGATCGCCGGGGCCTCCGCTGCCTCGGCGGAAGTGATCTTGATGTGCCGGATTCCAACGCCCGTCCCCTCCAGCAGCCCTTCGGGGTCGGGCAGGCCGGCGCCATTCGCGAGCCCCAGGTTGATGCGCTCACGTTGCGGCGAGATCACGGCAAAGACGTCTTCCCGTTTGTCGCCCGCGCCGTACTGGATTACTTTCCAGCCCGGATACACCTTCTCGGTCACAGTGGGAAGCACACCACGAATGACTTCCCGCGCTTTGAGCGCGATGGCGCGGACCTCGGGCGAGTAGGAGCGGAGGAATATGTCAACAGCGGGATCACCCGCGCCCTTCGCCACAGCAGCCAGCCGCTAGGAGAGTCGGGCGGCCGCGGCGGGGTCGACCGGGACGCTCGGGCCCATCGTCGGAGCCAGGTAGACGGACTTCAGGTACTGGCCCTTGGCGGAGCTCGGCTTGGCGCGAACGACTGCGTCCATCAGCGCCGCGAAATTTTCTTTGAGCTGGTCTTCGCTGTAAGACGCCTTGCCGATGGTGGTATGGATGATCCCGGTCTTGTCGACCCGGTACTCGATCCGGCCGCCCTGGATATCACTGACCCCCTTGGCGATGTCGAAGGTGACCGTGCCGGCGCGCGGGTTGGGCATCAGGCCACGAGGTCCAAGTATCTTGCCCAGCCGCCCGACCTGACCCATCATGTCCGGTGTCGCCAGGGTGACGTCGAAGTCGAGCCACCCTTCCTGGATCTTCTTGACCATGTCCTCTGCCCCGACGTAATCGGCCCCCGCCTGGGTTGCCTCGCGCGCCTTTTCCCCGGTGGCAAAGACCAGAACGCGGCGCTTCTTGCCGGTTCCGTGCGGCAGCGTTACCGAACCACGCACCATCTGGTCCGCATGCCGGGGGTCGACACCAAGCCGGAGGTGAGCCTCGATGCCACCGTCGAATTTCGAGGTGGAGGCTTGCTTGACCAGCTTGACGGCGTCGTCGGGCGCGTAGTGCGTCGCCCGGTCGATGGCCTTGGCCGCTTCCTTGTATTTCTTGCCGCGTTGTTCGGGCATTACTTCGCCACCTCGATGCCCAGCGAGCGAGCAGTGCCCTCGACCATCCGCATACCGGCCTCGACGTCGAACGCGTTCAGGTCCTTGAGCTTGAGCTGCGCGATTTCGCGCACCTGCTGCTGGGTGACCTTGCCCACCTTGTCCTTGTTCGGCTTGGCCGAACCCTTCTCCACGCCGGCCGCCTTCTTGAGGAGGGCCGCCGCCGGGGGCGTCTTGGTGACGAAGGTGAAGGTGCGGTCCTCGAAGATGGTGATCTCGACCGGGATCACCTGGCCGGCCATCGAGGCCGTCCGGTCGTTGTAGGTCTTGACGAACTCCATGATGTTGACGCCGTGCGGACCAAGCGCGGTGCCGACCGGCGGCGCCGGCGTCGCCTTGCCCGCCTCCATCTGGATCTTGACCATTGCCTTGACTTTCTTCTTTGCCATTACTTGAGTCGCTCCACCTGCAAGAGGTCCAATTCCACCGGGGTCTCGCGGCCAAACATGTTGACCAGCACCTTGAGCTTGCCCTTGTCGGCATTGATCTCGTCGACCTTGCCGTGGAAGTCGCTGAAGGGCCCGTCGATGACCCGGACGTTCTCGCCGACCTGGTACTCGACGCGCACTTTCGGCGCCTCGGCCTTGATCTGCTTCTGGATCGACTTGATCTCTTTCTCCTGCAGCGGCACCGGCTTGTTGCCTGACCCGACGAAGCTGGTGACCCCAGGCGTATTGCGGACGACGTACCAGGACTCGTCGGACATGACCATGTTGACCAGGATGTAGCCGGGGAAGGTGCGCTTGGCAACGTGCCGGCGCTGCCCGTCCTTGATCTCGATCACATCCTCGGTGGGTACGAGCACCTCGAAGATCCGGTCGTGCATGTCCATCGAGTCGACACGCTTCATCAGGTTGTTGCGAACCTTGTCCTCATGCCCCGAGTAAGCGTGGACGACGTACCAGTGAGCCTCCCCCTCAGCCGAAGGCGCGGCGGCGGCCGGACTGGCGCTCTCGGCGGCAGCCAGTGCGACCGAAGGTGTCGGCATCTCGGGGGGCGCCGGATGCCCCTCTCCAACCCGCACGCGTTCCCCACTCCAAACGCGACCGGCTTCGGCGGTCTCCTTGGGAGCAGCGGCGGCCCGACGGGCGCGCGGCTTGGGGGTGGGAGCGCTGGAGGCGTTCATATCTGCTTTAGCCACGTGGGAACTCGATCTTGACCAGGCTGTGTGCCAGCAGGTAGTCGATCAACCCGAGCAGGAGCGAGACCACCACCACTGTCACGATGACCACGAAGGTCATGGTGCGCAACTCGGCCCAGCTCGGCCAGATGACCTTGCGAAGCTCGTTGACGATGTCCTCGAGGCCGCGGATGATGCCGCGGCGCGGCGCGGGCGCGGCACGCTGCACCTTGTTGGGTCTGGTTGGTTCGGTGGGAACTGCTCTTGCCATTGCTTTGCTTATACCTGGAACTGGCAGGGGTGGAGCGACTCGAACGCCCGACCAGCGGTTTTGGAGACCGCTGCTCTACCAACTGAGCTACACCCCTGTGCCGGGCCGCGCGAACAGTATAAGTAGCTTGAACTCAACCTACTTAGTCTCCCGGTGAGCGGTGTGCTGGCGGCACCGCGGGCAGAACTTCTTGATCTCGAGCCGGTCGGGATCATTCTTCTTGTTCTTGACCGTGGTGTAGTTCCGCTCCTTGCAGGTCTGGCACTGGAGGGTGATGGTCGATCCGAGGGCAGGCATTTATCTCCAAACACAAAAAAGACCTAGCGGCTGCTAGGCAAGTTCAAATAGTACCAGAGTTCCCAAACCGCGTCAATATCGTCTCGGCCAAATAGAGAGGAGCCCCGGGCGAGCCAGGGCTCCTACCTTACTAATGCGGTCAGTACTGGACGATTACCGTGGTGCCGATCGGGCTCCAGTTCCACAGGAATGCCATTGGACTGTAGGGCACGTTTACGCAACCGTGCGTGCCGTTGTAGACGTTGGAGCCGGGGCCGTACCAGCTGCGCCAGGGCGCATCGTGGATGAAGTAGCCACCGCCAGCGAACTCCATGGCGAAGTTGGTCCAGGAGTTGGGATACCAGTAGGGGCTCGACTTGGGCCAGGGCGAGATCATCTGGTAGGGCGCATAGCGGGCGAAGATGTGATACACGCCGGGAGGTGTCGGCAGCGCCGGCCGGCCGGTCGCAACCAGGGTGGTGAGGACCGCCGTCCCATCCTGGTAGGCGGTCAGAGCCTGGCGCCCGAGTGAAACCACGATCACCTTGCCCGAACCGCCGCTGAAGGCGACCGGCTGCTGCTGCTTGGTGAAGATGGCGGCGGCGAGGTTCTGCTTCTGCTGGTAGAGCTGCGCCGTAAGAGACTGGAAGCTTCCCAGGTCGGAAGCTGAGCCAAGCTGAGCGGCGAGGTTATTGATCGCGTAGGCGGCATTGCCGACGCTGGCGCCGATCGACTGGGCGGTGCCGAGCGTCGAGCGGGTGTCGCTCAACTGTCCGTAGGCAGCGCTCCGTGCGTTGAGCAGTCCCTGGACGCCAACCGCCACCTGTTGTAGGCGGCTTATGACTGGCGCGAAGTCGGCGGCATCATGGATGCCGTCGAGGCTGGCTGTGGCCGCGGCAACCTCGCCCTGGAACGATGTCACGTTGAGCTGCGGGTACTGGCTGGCGCTGGCGAGAAGCGCCCGGTCGCTCTGCGCAGCAGCGTCTGCCTGGGCGCGGGCGGTGCGGTAGGCAGCCACCCGACCGTTGAGGATGGTGTACTGGTCGCTGACCACTTTGGAAAGTGCGGCCAGCTCAGCCGGGCTGGTAGCCAGCGCGGCGTAG
>DASWQQ010000299.1:0-2056 GCA_036403615.1 Candidatus Dormiibacterota bacterium
TTGCCGCGAACACGATCTTCTCCATTGCGACCAGGCTGGTTGGAATCGGCGCCAGCAGGCGGTCCTCGATCTCCTTGGTGAAAGAGAACTCGATCACCAGCGGAAACGCGACGGCCTGAACCGCCGTGATCGCCACCGTCAGCGCGACGATCCCTGGGAAAAGCTGGGCGGCGTAACCGGCCCGGGTGAAGCCGAGGTCGGCGAGGACACGACCGAAGACGAACAACATGAAAAGCGGTTGCAGGATAACCTGCGCCAGAAAGGCCGGAAACTCGCGGATCGTCACCGTGATGTCGCGGTTGAGGATGGCACCGAAGACCGCGAGGTAATTTACTGGTGCGTTGCGTTCGGTGGCGGCTGCGACAGCCATCAGCGAAGCGCCCTACCGGTGAGGTGGATGAAGACGTCCTCGAGCGACGGCTTCCCGATTGCCAGCTCCTGCAGTTCGGCCCGGGCGTCCGTCACGACTCTCGCCACCGGAGCAACTATCAGAGGCGCCTCGACGTTGACGTAGAGCCGTAGCCGTAGCGGACCGTTATCGTCGGCTCTCGGGCCTGGCCCCGGTGGCGGCGCTCCCGGCGCAGGTCCGCCCATCATCCCAGCCCACGGTCCACCCATCCCGGCCGGAGGTGCGCCCTGGTCCTTGGTCACGCGCTCGACGTTCTCCACGCCGGCAATTGCTCCGAGGGCGGCGACCAGTTCGTCGCGGTCGGCCGCGTTGGTCTTGATGCCGACCTCGAGTGTGTTCTTGCCGGGGACCGTCGCCGTGAGGGCATCCGGAGTGTCCATCGCCAGGATCTTGCCGTGGTCCATGATTCCGACCCTTTCGCAGAGTTGGGTTGCCTCGTCCATGTCGTGGGTGGTGAGGATCATGGTCACGCCGCGCTTGCGAAGATCGCGGACCCGATCCCAGACGAAGAGGCGTGCCTGCGGGTCGAGACCGGTGGTTGGCTCGTCCAGGAAGAGCACGTCGGGCTCATGCATCAGGGCACGCGCGATCATAATTCGCTGCGCCTGCCCACCGGAGAAGAAATCAACTTTATCGTCCGCCCGGTCAGCGAGGCCGAAAAGGTCGATCAGTAGCTGGGCGCGCTGGCGTCTCTCCTCGGCAGGGATCCCATGATAGGCGGCGTGGAAAAGCAGGTTCTGCCGAGCGGAGAGCGATCGGTCGAGGTTTGACCTCTGCGGAACGACGCCAAGGCGGCGCCTGGCCCCGACTGGATCGTGTGTGACGTCGACCCCTGCGATCGTGCCCCGGCCGCTCGTCGGTTTGACCCTGGTTGTCAGGACACCCACGGTCGTGGTCTTACCTGCCCCGTTAGGCCCGAGCAGGCCAAACACCTCACCGCGGCGGACCTCGAAGGACACCCCGTCGACGGCGTTTACGGGCCGTTTCGGGTATCGCTTGACCAGTTTCTCCACCGTAACCGGCGCGATCTCGGAGGCAGATTCAGTCATCCCAGCCGCCTTTTACTGCTTTCTGCCATGATTGGCAGAGTGTTCGGCCATTCCTGGATAGTGATCGTGATCCTGCTGGTCATCGTGCTGGTCATCTTTGGGCCTGGAAAGCTCGGCCAGGTTGGCGGTGCACTCGGCAAGTCGATCCGGGAGTTCCGGAAGACTTCCAGCGAGGGCGACGAGCCGGCCGCCGCCCGGGACAACGGTGCCGCCAAGACCGACAGCGGCGCGGACACTCGCCGGTAGGCTCAACCAAACTTCCGCTGGGCGTCGCGGCGGTAGGCGCGCGCCGCCAGACCCAGCAGCACTACCGACCAGCCCACAACCCAGAGGACAGCCGCGAGCCGGCTCTCATCGCCCGCGCCGACGGTGATCCAGCCTAGCTGACCCTCGTGATACAGCGGCAGATATTTCGCAACCGACCGGACGACATCGGGAAGCTGGCTTAGGGGTATGAATAACCCTGAGGCGAAGGCGATCGGAAGGTAGACCAGGCTCGCTACCGCTGGTGCCGAGTTCGGATTGGCTCCGTAGCCGATCGACAGGCCCAGTCCGAGCATCGGCAGGCACCCAACCACAAGCCAGAAAAGCAGTTCGA
>DASWQQ010000300.1:0-3087 GCA_036403615.1 Candidatus Dormiibacterota bacterium
ATCCTTCTTTATGCGCAGGACAGCGCCTCAGCCGCCGGCGCCTCGGTGGCAACGACCGTCGCGACCTCGGGCTAAAGTTCTCGCGCCCCAGAAGACTGACTGCAAGCGGCTCACGCTTGTGTCGGAAAGCGCTCATTGATCGCATCCTGGAGAGGTGAGACGCTGAAGGGAAGGGAGGCGCTCGCGGCATGGGGAGGCAACACAAAACTGCTTTTATTGGCTGGGCGCTTGGCGCCCTGCTTCTGGTTTCGGTCAGTGCGTGCGCCGACCAGGCAACCAGCAACGGCGTCGGGGGTGGTAACCCGACCTCGCTCGCAGCAATTGCGACGGCTACGCCTACCGCCACTGCAATTCCTACTCCGACTGCTACTCCGACTGCGACTGCGACTCCGACGCCGGTTCCAACTACTAAGCCCGCTGCAGCATCGACCCAAAGGCCGGCTGCGGCACCTGTCCAACCGACAAAGGCTCCGGCCCCGCCACCGCCTGCACCGCCGCGTGCTACCTGCGGCGCTCCGACTAATCCCTGGGGCTACAACTTCTGCGCTGGCAACGTGATCTCCAGTCCTCCGAGCAACTTTTGCTCGGTCTTCAACTGCATACCGTCCTTTTGGACGTCAACGAACGGCTACGTTGAGGAATGCGCCGACGCAACCTACAGCCACTCGGGCGGGCGCTCCGGATCCTGCTCGCATCACGGGGGCAATCTCCGCGCGCTTTTAGCCGGCTGACCGCCTCCTCCCCGAGCTGCCCCAAGGGGGACCCGGTTACTATTCGGATTCAATGGAATTGACCGCGGCCGTCGAGCGGGCCCAGCAGCGCCTCGAGGGGATCGTCACAGCCACGCCGCTGCAGCCTTCGCCGCGGCTGTCACGGAAGTACGGTGCGACTGTCCTTATCAAGCGCGAGGACATGCAGGCGGTTCGATCCTTCAAAATCCGCGGCGCCTTCAACAAGATTGCCTCGTTGTCGCCGGAAGATCGCGAGCGGCCCATCGTTTGCGCCAGCGCCGGAAACCACGCCCAGGGCGTTGCCTTTGCCTGTGCCCACCTTGGGATCGGTGGCACCATCTTCATGCCTCGGGTCACGCCAACCCAGAAGATCGATCGCGTCGCCCAGATTGGGGGCGAGCTGATCCAGATCGAGCTGGTCGGTGAATCCTACGACGACGCAAACCGCGCCGCCCAGGAACGCTGTGCTCAGCAGGGAGGCATTTTCGTCCATCCCTTTGACGATCCCGAGACCATTGCCGGACAGGGCACGGTTGGCAAGGAAATCCACGACGCAACCAGCGGCGAGGTTGAAGTCGTCATCGTCCCGGTCGGTGGCGGCGGCCTCGCCTCCGGCGTCGCCGGCTATCTAAAGGAGCGCAACTCATCGGTCTCCGTTATCGGTGCCGAGCCCGCCGGCTCGCCTTCGATGTATGAATCGCTCAAACAAAATCACATCGTCACCCTGACCGAGCTCCACACATTTGTAGACGGCGCGGCGGTCCGCCGGGTTGGTGACCTGACGTTCGAGCTCTGTCGTCGATATCTCGACCGCGTCGTGGTCATTCCTGAAGGCAAGGTTTGCACCACCATGATCGAGCTCTATCAAAACGAAGGCATCATCACCGAACCCGCCGGCGCTCTTTCCATTTCAGCGCTGGACGACGTCGCGGGCGATGTCACCGGCAAGACGGTGGTATGCGTCCTGAGCGGAGGCAACAACGACATCCTTCGGTACCCGGAGATCATGGAGCGGAGCCTGGTATACCAGGGCCGCAAACACTACTTCATCATCGAGTTCGCCCAAAAGCCTGGCCAGCTGCGCCAGTTCGTCGACGATGCCCTTGGCCCGACGGATGACATCGTTCGATTCGAGTACATGAAGAAAACCAACAAGGAGCGTGGCGCCGCGCTGGTGGGCATCGAGTTGCGTGACAAGGCAGACCTGCAACCCCTGCTCGACCGCATGGAGCAGATCCAGCTAAATGTGCGCCGGCTCGGCAGCAATGAACTCCTCTATGACTACCTGGTTTAAGGGCGGATCGAAATAGCCACTCAGACCGTCAGCTGGAAGGAATGGCGCGACCAGATAGCGCACAGACTGGAAAAGAAAACGGGCAAAGACGTTGCCGCCTGGAATCGCCGTGTTCGCGCTCAAAAGCTAACCGATGAGAAGTCGCTGCGCGCCTGGCTGACAGGGGAGGGTATTGCCGGTTACGCGGCAAAGCTGCTCGTCTGGGAGCGCTTCGGCTACCCCGATTTCATTGCCGCTGATTCCAGTGATTTGATCGACGCGCAGTACAAGGATCGCTCCTCTCTGCGGCCGATACTCGCCGCCATCCTGGACGCGCTGCCGGCGATTGGACCCGTCACGGTGCAGGCACGCAAGACGTACATATCGCTCGTCTCTCCACGACATACGTTCGCCGTGGTGCAACCCACCACGAAGACCCGGGTGGATCTGGGCCTGCGACTCGACGGGCAAAAGCCAGGTGGCCGCCTTCTCGCCGCGAAAAGCCTCGGGACCGAACTGATAACACTGCGCATCGGCCTCAGTTCCCCTCGAGACTTCGACAGAGAGGCGGTCCGCCTGCTGAAGCGCGCCTACGATGGTTCCCTATGAGGTCTGAGGCAGCGTAAAGCGCAACGTCGTCTCCTGGCCTGCCGCGCTTTCCGCCGCAATCGTGCCGCCGTGCGCGGTGACTATGTCCTTTGCAATCGCCAGCCCAAGCCCGGATCCGGCCGACCCTGTGCCCCTCACGAACCGGTCAAAAATCCGCGGCAACAGTTCCGGGGCGATTCCGCTGCCTGTGTCTTTAACTGCAACGGAAACGTTGCTCGCACCGGCTTCGGCCGTGACCACGATCGAACCCTGGGCAGGGGTGTGCGCGAGTGCATTACCCAACAGGTTGGCCAACACGCTGCGGATTCGTACCGGGTCGACGTTGACGGGGGGCAAACCAATCCCAGGTTCGGATCGAATCGCCACGCCTCTTGCCTCAGCCTGCGATTGGAAGGAGGTCACCGAGTCGGCGATCAGGGCGGCCAGGTCGGTCGGCTCCCGATTGAGCTTGAGGTTGCCGGTCTCCGCAAGAGC
>DASWQQ010000301.1:0-4917 GCA_036403615.1 Candidatus Dormiibacterota bacterium
CGACCGTCTTCCTCGTTGTCTTCCTGGTGGAGCTGCCGGACAAGACGGCCCTGGCGACGGTTCTCCTGGCCACCCGCAACCGGCCCTTGCCTGTCTTCGCGGGGGTGGCGCTCGCCTTCGTAATTCAGACGGTCGTAGCCGTCTTCGCGGGCTCGTTGATCGCCCTTCTGCCGCACCAGTTGGTGCGGATCGGAGCGGGATTGCTCTTCATCGCGATGGCAGTAGTCGTCGCCTGGCGAACGCGACGAGCGCAGGTGGCCGCGGACGCGGGGCAACTCCCCGGGCCGAGTCGCGGGCGTCAGCGTCCCTTCATTACGGCATTCAGCATGATCATGCTGGCGGAATGGGGCGACCTCTCGCAGCTGGCGACCGTCGCATTCCAGGCGCGCTACAACCAGGCGGTACTTGTTTTCGTCAGCGCCACCCTGGCACTGTGGGCGGTAACGGCGCTGGCCGTCCTGATTGGCAACCGCCTGGGCGGCCTGCTGCCTGAGCGCCCGGTTCAGTACGCGGCCGCCGCGCTAATGGTTGTCATCGGCATTGTCCTGATCAGCGGACGCATCGGCTGACTGATTCCCTGGCGCTTCGGCCCGGCCGGGCGCTGGGGGCAGACTCGAGCCCAACCATGGAGCCGGAATGTTTATGCTTGCGACTGTGGCCGTTGTGTTTCGACCGGGCGAGCCCGTGGCTGAGGCCGGTGTATACACATGCGATGGGCCATGCAGGCACACCTGGATCGCGCACACGCGTGCAGCGGATGTTGTGACCCGCAGGGGACAGACGATGGCTTCCGCTGCCTACCCCGGTTTGGCAGCCGGATGCCGAGGGTCTGGCTGGGTGCGTGGCGTCGAGTCAGCGAGTGGGTGGGCGGAGATTCCGAACCGAATGGCTCGCTCGGAATAGGTAGAGGGAGTCGGGGCGTCGGGATTCGAACCCGAGTTCTCGCGCTCCCAAAGCGCGCGCGTTAAGCCAGGCTACGCTACGCCCCGCAGCGAGCATTGTACGTGCGACCATTAGCGTGTGGCCCAGGCACTCACGATCGCGCTCACAATCCTGATAGCGGTCGCTGCCATCCTCGGCTTCCGCTGGTTCCACCGCTACCGCTTCACGGAAGACTGGCGCAAGAGCGAGTTTCGCGGCGCTGCTTTCGGAATGCTCATGTGGTTTGGTGGAATCTTCGGCCATCGGATTCCGCCACCCCCGCAGGCCAAGGTCGAGTTTGCCTCGGGTCGCGCTATCCCCGAAGACTCAGGCGGCCCGGCGCTCCCGCAGGACACTACGGACGATAAACAGTAGGTTGGCCGGCCGCTCCGCGAGCCGGCGCATCAGGTACGGATACCATTCCGTCCCGTAGGGTACATAGATCCGGACCCGGTAGCCCTCACGCAGAAGTCGTTCCTGCAAATCACGTCGAATCCCATACAGCAATTGAAACTCGAAACGATCCGCGGCGAGATTCAACTCGCGCGCAATCTGCTTCGTCGCCTCGATCAATCGGTCGTCGTGGGTCGCGATCGCTGGATACACTCCACCGCGCAGCAACTCCCGGGTTGCCTCTGCATATTTCGCGTCCACGTCCGCCTTCTTGGGATAGGCGACCGACTCGGGCTCGTCATATGCTCCCTTGACAAGCCGAACCCGCACGCCCGCGGCATTGACGCGCGCGACATCCCCAAGCGTTCGGTAGAGATAGCTCTGTAGGACCACGCCGCAGTTTGGATATTGCTTGTGCATCTCGAGCACCATATCCAACGTCCGCTGCGTGTAGGGGGAACCCTCCATGTCAATTCGCACAAAATTACGGAGTTGCGCCGCTCGTTCCAGGACCCGCCCCAGGAGCTCACGACACAACGTGGGCGAGATATCCAATCCGAGCTGGGTCAGCTTGACCGAGACATTGGCATCCAGTTGGTCCTGGCCGATACGTTCGAACGCCGCCAGGTAGTCCTCCATCGCGGTGCGCGCCTCTCGCTCTTCGCTCACATTCTCGCCGAGGTGATCGAGGCTGGCTGACGACCCGCGCGAGTTGATCTCCTTGACCACCCGCACCGCGTCCTCCAGGCGATCGCCGGCAACGAACCGGTATGCGAGAGAGGCCGTCAGTCGCTGATGGGTTACAAAGCGCTGCAGTCCGCGCCGATGAGAGAGGTACAGAAACGAGGCCCGGAGCACGTCAGCTCGTCATCGCGGCGTCGAACGCGCCGCGCACCTCGAGCGCGTTCACGGCACGCGCGCGGTGACTGAGCAAATTCTTCTCCTCGACGGTTAGCTCGGCCATGCGGCGGCCATCTGCAAGTTGAAAAATCGGGTCGTAGCCGAAACCACGTCGCCCGCGCGGTTCCGCCCCGATCGTGCCAGCCAGTACCCCTTCCCCCTCGAAGCACCTGCCATCGGGCAGCGCCAGCACCGCGATACACCGGTATAGAGCCGGCGGGGCTTGCTGGGCGCGGTCGCCAAGTTCGGCGAGCACCGCCTGGATCAGGGCTCCACTCCGCCCCTTGTTTTCCGGCCCGGCGTAGCGCGCCGAATGCACCCCCGGACGGCCCTCCAGCGCGGATACCTCCATGCCCGAGTCATCACCGAGCGCCGGGAGGCCACTCAATCGCGCTCCGGTTTCCGCCTTCTTGCGCGCATTCTCGGCATAGGTGGCGCCATCCTCCTCCACGTCCAACTCGACCCCCGCATCGACGGGGCTCAGCAGTTCCATGGGCAGCTCTGACAGCAGCGCTCTCAATTCCTCCAGCTTCCCGGCATTATTGGTCGCCAGCAGCAGCTGCTTCAGCGCAGTTTGAGCGCCCTCTTCTGCGCCTCGACCAACTCGCGTGTTCCCTTGATAGCGAGCTTCAGCATCTGGTCCATCTCCTCAGGGGCGAACGGCTCCTGCTCGGCTGTCCCCTGGATCTCGATGAAGCGACCGTCCTCGGCGACCACGCAGTTCATATCCGTCTGGGCGGCGAAATCCTCGAGGTAATTCAGATCCAGCCGAGGCTGGCCCTGGACGATTCCCACGCTTATAGCCGAGATGAAATGACGGATCGGCAACACCCGGAGCTGCTTGCGCTCGATCGCCTTCTGCAAGGCGAGGTGCAAAGCCACGAACCCACCGGTGATCGATGCGGTCCGCGTCCCACCGTCGGCCTGCAGGACGTCGCAGTCGACCATGATCGTCTTCTCGCCCATCAACGGCATGTCGATCGCCGCTCTGAGCGCCCGGCCGATCAGCCGCTGGATCTCCTGAGTGCGCCCGTCGACGCGTCCGGTGCGTGACTCGCGTACTGTGCGCTGCTGCGTCGCCCGCGGCAGCATCGAGTATTCCGCAGTGACCCAGCCTTCGCCCGTTCCTTTCTTGTGAGGAGGGGGCTTATCGTCCCAGCTCGCCGTGCAGAGCACGCGGGTATCCCCCATGTTGATCAGGGCCGAGCCCTCGGCATAGAGGTTGACACCGGTCTCGATCGTCACCGGCCGGAGCTGATCGGGGGCCCGGCCGTCAGGGCGTGATTGAGCCAACGCCTCTATCTTCGCAGAGCGCGTATTACCAGGATGCTGATCTCGAACAAGATGATCAGCGGCGCAGTCAACAACGCGGGAGTGAAAGGGTCAACTCCGGGGGTCACCATGTTCGCACCGGCAAAGATGCCCAGCCAGAACTTGAAGCGATGGCGCGAGAGAAACTTGGCGCTGACGATACCCGCCAGCCCCAGCATCGTCATCGCTAGAGGCAGCTCAAAGGTGATGCCGAAGATGATGATGAGCAACAAAACGAAGTTGATGTAGCTGGAGGCGATCGCCAGGTACTGGATGTCGTTTGTGCCAAACGTAACCAGGAAACGCAGTGCGATCGGCATTGCGAAGAAGGCGAAGCCAAGGCCCATCGCGAAAAGAACCACCGCCGAGCCGACGAAGCCGATCGCGAAACGCCGCTCGTTGCGATGCAGGCCGGGTGCAACGAATGTCCAGACCTGCCACAGGATTATCGGGCTGGCCAGAATGAAACCGGTGAAGACACCCACCTTGAAATAGAGAAAGAACTTGTCGACGGGTGCCGTGAAATAAAGCGGCTTGCCAGGGCCGAGAACGTGCTTGACCGGGCCGAGGATGATTTCCAGCGTGAAGCCCGAGATGAGGAAACCCACGATCGTCGCGGCGGCCCAGGCGATCATCGAGATGATCAGAACCCGGCGCAACTCCTCCAGGTGTTCGACGACCGTCATCCGCCGGTCTTCTTCGGGGCGGACCAGCTCAGGCTTGGCCATCACTCTGCTCAGAGGCCCGTCAGGGCAGCGACGTCAGGACTTGACGTCCGCGCTCGGGCCTTGATTGACTTCCGGGGGCGCTGCTGGCGGAGGCGGTTTGACCTCCGGCGCAACCGGAGTTGCGATATCCGTGGACTGGGTGCTTTGATACGTTTCCGGCTCCGACCTGGGCGTCGCGCTCCGGCGGATCTCATCCTGAAAGTCAGAAGACTGTTTGCGGAACTCGTGCATCGCCTTGCCCACGGCGCTTGCAATCTCGGGGAGCTTTCCGGGCCCCCAGAAGATCAAGACCACGACCAGAATCAGGAGCAGGGCGGGCCAGTGACCGAATCCGGGCATGTGATGGGCTCCTTTACAGCTGATTATACCGGCGACGGTGCGCGGGCTCCCAGCCCTCGGCTGGTCCCCCGAGTAGGGAACTTTAGCTGGTCTCTTCCTGGGCGGTGACCGCGATCATGACATCGCCCTGCTTGATCTTGAGTACGACATCCATCCCGCTCTGGACGTAGCCAAACAGGTTGTACAACTTCTGCAGCTTAGCTGTGTCGTCCACGGTGCAAATGAAGAACTGGCTGCCATTCGTATTCGGACCTGAGTTCGCCATCGCCAGGGCTCCCGCGGTGTACTCACCCTTGACCGGCTCATCGTTGAACTTGTACCCGGG
>DASWQQ010000302.1:0-14152 GCA_036403615.1 Candidatus Dormiibacterota bacterium
ACAGCATGCCCAACTTTGTCATCGCGACGTTCCTCTTGCTGGTGTTCGGCATTTATTTAGACAACCTGACCAACGGCGCGATTTTCTATGAGATCGGATGGTCGGGCACATACGGAACGCCTGGTCAGATATGGCTCCCGGCAATTGCCCTGGGATTCCCATATGCGAGCATCGTTGCGAGGCTCACGCGGGCAAGCATGCTGGAGGTGATCCGCCAGGACTACGTCCGCACGGCGCGAGCGAAGGGTCTCTCTGAACGTGTGGTGATCATCCGGCATGCCCTGCGCAATGCCCTGATACCAGTGGTAACGATTCTTGGCCCGCTCGTGATCGGCATCATCACGGGCAGCGTCGTGATCGAGAACATATTCGGAATCCCGGGCCTGGGCAAAGAATTCGTGACGAGTATCCTGAGCCGGGACTACAACATCGTGATCGGTGTGTTCACAATGTACGCCGTACTGGTCGGGGTTGCCAATCTGGGGGTGGACCTGCTCTACACGTTTCTCGATCCGCGGATTCGATACTGATGGCAATCACTGCACCGGTTACCGCAGCGGAGATCGAGCAAACAATTACCCGGGAGCAGGTCAGTCTCTGGGCCGATGCCTGGCGGCGGTTGCGCCGCAACCGACTCGCCCTCGCAGCCTTTGTCTACCTGGCCTTGCTCGCCCTGGTCGCGATCGTGGCGATTTTCTATACGCCCTACCCGATGGCTCACCAGGGGGTGGCCGTTCCCTACAGCTCCATAAGCTCGTCGCACCTGCTCGGTGCTGATGCGCAGGGTCGCGACATCCTGAGCCGGTTGATGATCGGTGCCCAGATCTCGCTGATCGTGGGAGTCGGAACGCAGGTCGTGGTTCTGGCCGTTGGCTTGCCGCTCGGACTGCTGGCCGGTTACTATCGCGGCTGGTTCGACTCCGTTCTTTCTTTCTTGATCAACGTCTTCTACGGCATCCCGAATCTGCTCGTGGCATTGATCCTGGTGGTTCTGATCGGCCGTAGCAGCCTCGGTGTCATCATCTTCGCGATCGCAATCACCGGCTGGATGGACATGGCCCGCCTGGTTCGCGGACAAACCCTTAGCCTCCGTGAACGCGAGTTCGTCGAGGCGGCGCGCTCGACAGGCGCGCGGCCGAGCAAGATCATCTTCAAGCACATACTGCCGAACGCGCTCGGTCCGGTTATCGTTCAGGCGACGTTCGGAGTCCCCCAGGCGATCCTATTCGAGGCGTTCCTCAGCTTCCTCGGTCTCGGGGTACCGCCGCCCGCGCCATCGTGGGGCTCGATGGCGTCAGATGGCATCGCCGCGATGAGGATCTCACCTCACATCGTCCTCGCCCCCGCCATCGCACTATCGCTCACCCTGATGGCCTTCAACTTCCTGGGAGACGGGTTGCGTGATGCGCTGGACCCCAGGCAGAAACGATGAGCCAGCCCATCCTCCAGGTTAAAGACCTGAAAACTCAGTTCTTCACCGACGACGGCGTCGTCCAGGCCGTCGACGGAGTCAGCTTCGACCTTCACCCTGGAGAGACGCTCGGCATCGTGGGCGAGTCGGGCTGCGGCAAGAGCGTCACGGCCCTTTCCATTCTTCGTTTGGTCCAGGAGCCGGGGCGGATTGTCAATGGCCAGATCCTGTTCCGTGGAAACGACCTGGTCAGCATGCCGGAGGATGACGTCCGGGACATCCGCGGCAAGGACATCGCCATGATCTTCCAGGACCCCCTGAGCAGCCTGAACCCGGTTCTTCGGGTTGGCTTCCAGATCTCGGAGGCGATCGGGGCCCACGAAAGGATCTCCTCCGGCGCCGCATCGGAACGAGCCGTCAAGCTGCTCAAGCAGGTTCGCATCCCGGCGGCGGAGACCCGCGTCCGCGACTACCCGCACCAGTTCAGCGGCGGTATGCGGCAGCGGGCGATGATCGCTATGGCACTCGCCAACAACCCGGCAATCCTGATCGCCGACGAGCCGACTACAGCTCTGGACGTGACCGTCCAGGCGCAGATCCTCGAGCTTCTGCGCGACCTTAACGAGGACCTGAAGACGGCGATCATCCTGATCACGCACAACATGGGCGTGGTCGCAGGGCTCTGCAGCCGTGTCATCGTGATGTACGCGGGCCGTATCGTCGAGGAAGGCCCGGTTGAACGGATCTTCAAGAATCCACAGCATCCCTACACCTGGTCCTTGCTGCAATCAATGCCGCGTGTTGACTCCGACCGGAGTAAGCGCCTGCTCTCGATCGAGGGTCTGCCGCCTGACCTGATCGCGCCTCCGCGAGGCTGCCGCTTCCATCCACGCTGCCAGTTCAAGATCCAGCGCTGCATGACGGACGACCCGCCGTTGATGGAGGTGGGGCCCGACCAGGAAGCCGCCTGCTGGGTGACGATGGGCCGGGCGCTGAAAAAGAATGGAACTCAAGATGCGTGATCTAGCGCCGCTTCTTCGCGCAGAGCACGTCGTCAAGCACTTCCCGGCCGGACTCGGTGGTTCGGTGAAGGCGGTCGAGGACGTCAGCTTTGAAATCTATCCCGGTGAAACGGTCGGACTGGTGGGCGAGTCGGGCTGCGGGAAGTCAACCCTGGGACGCCTCATCAGCCAGCTGCTGCCTGTCACCTCCGGCAACATCTTCATGGACGGGGTGGACCTTACCAAGCTGAGCGGTGAGAAGCTACGGCAAAAACGCCGTGAGCTGCAGATGATCTTCCAGGACCCCTACTCGTCTCTCAACCCTCGTATGACCGTAGGCGACATCATCGCCGAGCCACTGGAGAACTTTGGACTACTCCGGGGGAAGGCCAAGAACAACCGGGTGCAGGAACTGCTCAAGATCGTCGGTCTGAACCCGTATTTCAACAACCGCTACCCGCACGAGTTCAGCGGCGGGCAGCGCCAGAGAATTGGCATCGCCCGGGCACTGGCGCTCCGCCCCAAGCTGATCGTCGCCGATGAACCGATTTCAGCCCTGGATGTCTCCATCCAGGCGCAGGTGATCAACCTGATCCAGGATCTGCAGCGGGAGTTCAACCTGACTTACCTGTTCATCGCGCACGACCTCTCGGTGGTCCGCCACATCAGCAACCGGGTCCTGGTGATGTACCTGGGGAAGATCGTCGAGGTGGCGGACAGCGTCGAGATCTACCGCAACCCAAAGCACCCCTATACAAAGGCGCTACTTTCTGCCATCCCGATACCCGACCCCGAGATCCAGTCGAAGCGTCGCCTGGTCGCCCTGAGTGGCGAGATACCGTCACCGGTCAACCCCCCTTCCGGCTGCCGATTTCACACCCGGTGCCCGATCGCCCGGGTCCCGGGCGTATGCTCCGAAACCGAGCCGCCGCTCGAGATCAAGGCCAGCAACCACCGGGCTGCCTGCCACTTCTCAGAGAAGGTCGCGGTCGAGGTCTGAACTCGGGTCTGGGCCAAAGCTGGAGCCCGACCGGCGAATCTGTTACAGTACAGCGGTCACCCGGTGGACGGGTGGTGCTCGCCGGCCGTCCGTTCCTTTCTCGAACAGGCCGAAGCGTTCGGTCAGTTGTTCGAGAAACAGGAGTGGACGATGAGTAAGGGAACCATCAAGAAGATCGTGCCGGATCGCGGCTTCGGGTTCATCGCGGCGGAAGATGGCAAGGAGTATTTTTTCCATCGTAGCGGCGTCGACACGACGCTGAACTTCGATAGCCTGCGCGGCGGCGAAACCGTCAGCTTCGACGTCGAGCAGAGCCAGAAGGGCCCACGAGCCAACCGGGTTCGCGCCGCCTAAAGGCAATCGGTAGAGCCGTCCACCTCCAGGGTGGGCGGCTTTTTCTTTTCTCCAAACTCTGGGATTTTCTTTATGGCGATGGTTCTCGTGAGCGGCTTGGTGTCGCCCGGGTGGCACCTCGCCCGCGCCGCCGCGGCGCTTCTAGGACCTCCGAAGGTCGTTCCTGGTGACCAGGTAGAGTCCGCAAAAAACGATCAAGGCTGCCATCACCGACAGCAGTAGCAGGTAGTTCACCACGGTTGACAGGACCGCGCCAACGGCGATCGAGATGGTTTGCGGTGTACCGACCATCATGTCCGCCGCTGAGTAGGCTCGACCCTGCAGCGTCGAGGGTGTCCGGAGCTGAATCGCGGTGGCGAAACCGACGACCGCGCAGGAGAGGCCACAACCGGCAATCGCGAACCCCACCAGTACTGGGAGAAGGTTCCGCGTGAGCAACATCAAATCACCGGCTGCGAAGAGCAGCAAAACCGAGGCCCACCAGCCGGCCGTCGCCAATCCGTCTGAGTACGGGCGCGGCGACCAGCCCGCCAAGCACAGCGCCCACCCCCTGGGAGGCGCCGAGCACGCCGATGAAGGCAGGCGGACGATGGAGGCCCTGGTCGTTGAGGGCGAAGGCGAGGGTTTCACTGAAACCGATCACCAGGAAGGAAACCGCCGTCCCCAGGACGATCTGACGCAGAGCGGGCGTAACCCAGATGTGCCTGATTCCCCCGCTCAACCCTGCCGCCCATCCTCGCCGTTCGACGGCCGGCATCGGTTCGCGCGTCCTTAGCGAGGCCAGGAAAAGGGCTGAGGATCCGAATGTGGCGGCATCGAAGACCGCAACCGCCCCTCCCCCGATTGCAGCGAAGATCGCGGCACCCACCGGTGGCGCCAGGATGCGCAGGCCCTCCCTAAGGGTTTGAAAAGCGCTGTTCGCGGCCGCCAGGAGGTTGGACGGTAAAAGGACAGTCAGCAGTGCAGATTGCGCCGAGCCGAAAACCAACTGGCTGACGCCGTAGAGCACGCCCACGGCATAGATGATCCAGAGCTCGTGTCTGTCATGCACGAAGATCAGGCTGAGCACGGCGGCACCGGTGAGCAGGTCGGTGGCCACCATCAGCGGCCGCCGCCGGACACGGTCGACCACTAAGCCCGCCAGGGGCGCGGCGATCGACGGCGCCACCACGGCGAAGATGGCGAAGCCGGCAGCCACGTTGCTGCCGGTAAGTGTCTTCGCCCAGATCGCCAGCACGAGCAGCATCGCCCGGTCGCCGAACATGGACAGTGTCTCCCCGAAGAGGAGCAGACGCGCGTCGCGGTGGCCTAGAAGTCTTCGCATTTATTGGCCATAGAGGCGCAGGATGGCTGACGCCGTCTGCGCGAAATCCTTCCGCAAGCTGAGCGGGGAGATCACTTCGAGATCCGTACCGAATCCCAGCAGCACGCCACGCGCGGCACCCGCCGCAACAAATGGCAGGGTAAAGGTCCACCAGCCCGGCACGTCGGCGGTTTCATCCCGCTCGGCCGGTCCGGTCAGCTGCGGACCGCAGATGCGCAGCAGTCGGTCCGCCTCCTGGCTCCGGACGCGGAGCTTGACCGGAATTCCCACTCCCCGTTCCTCGACCCGCCGGCGCAGCTGTTCCCAGAGGGCATCGAGATCCAATCCGGCGGGCCGCCTCACCGGCTCATCAAGGATTACAGCCGACTCCATCCGAGATACGCGGTAGAGACGCGGTTCGCCGCCGTCGGCCGCGATCAGGTACCAGGTCCCGGCCTTGGACACGAGCCCGTATGGGTCGAGCGTCAACCGCCTCGCCTGGCCAGACCCGCTGCTCCGATAGCCGACCTGGAGCCGCTGGTCCTTCCAGACCGCGTCCTGGACCGCGCTGAGATACGGAAGCTCTTCAGGCTGACGCATCCATGCCCGCGGCTCGACCACGATCCGTTGCTGGGCCTGAATAGCACCGGGGCGCTGTGCCTGAGGGAGAGAGGCCATCAGCTTCCGGAGGGCCGCTTTGAGGGGCTGGTCGAGGCCAAGATCCTTGAGCGTGCCACCACCGGCGAAGACGAAGAGCGCGCGGGCCTCGGTCGCCGTCAAACCACTTACATCGGTCCGGTAACCGGGTAGCAGGGCACATCCCCCATGCCGCCCTCGCTCGGTGTAAACCGGCACGCCTGCTGAGCTCAGCGCATCGAGATCTCGATAGACGGTTCGCTCCGAGGTTTCCAGCTGTTCCGCAATCGCGCGGGCGCTCATCCGGCCATGCGCCTGCAGCAGCAGCAGGATGGACAGCAGCCGTTCAGCTCGCATCGCGCTTATGAAGCAGCCAAATACCTGACATAAGTTGTCATATTAAGTGGTCATGATGGGTGAGCACGTCAGCTCGCTATTGGAGGTCAAGCTCAAGATGGCAAGAACCGCGATCAGCATCACCCCGCGAGGGCCCTTTTCCTGGCCGGCCATGACTGACGTCATGGCCAACTTTTCCCCCATGACCCAGCACTGGCAGGGCACCTCGGAAATGGTGCGCATGACATTCCCGCTCGACCAGGAGTTCACTCCGGTAGGCGTTGCCCTGCGCTTTCTCGACGGCCGCTTGCAGGCGGAGGTCACCGGCTCCCGGAACCTCGCAGCCGTCGAGCGGCAGCTGGCACGTATCTTTTCGCTCGACCATGATGGGACGGGCTACCCGGCGGTCGGCGCCCGCGACCCGGAGGTCGGAAGGTTGATGACGGCACTGCCCGGCTTGCGCCCGCTGAACTTCACCTCACCCTACGAGACGGCGGCCTGGGGTGTGATCTCGCAGAGGATATCGATGCGACAGGCCGCACGACTCAAGGCCACGCTGATCGCCGCCTACGGAGATCGGCTGCTGGTTGCCGGAGAGGAGGTCGGTTGTTTTCCCACGCCCGAACGCCTGCTCACGGTTGAGTCCGTCCCCGGGCTCAGCAGCGAGAAGGTCGAGCGCCTCAAGGGCGTTGCCAGGGCGGCGCTTGACGGCAAGCTGGATGCCGAGAGACTACGGGCCCTCGGTGACGAGGCGGGACCTGCTTCGGTGCGGGAAATTCCGGGCATCGGGCCCTTCTGGGCCTCGGGGATCTACCTTCGCGGTTGCGGCATCGTCGACGTTTTTCCCGATGAACCGATCGCGATCGCCGCGCTCGGCAACCTGCATGGGCTGGGCGACACCCCGCGCCAGGAGCAGATCAAGCGCCTGACAACCGTCTACCGGCCGTATCGAATGTGGGTCTGCTTCCTACTTCGAGTCGCGGCCAACCGCGGGCTGATCCCCGGCGTCGGTGAGCGCCAGGGCGCCATCCGGCGGGCGGCTCACGGCCGAACGGGATCGTCGAGGAAGACGCGCCCGGTATCCGCAATGCGACCCGGGTTACGCGCGGCGAAGTAGATCAGGGCGACCACGCCCGCGACCATCCAGATCCCGATCACGATGGGGGCGAGGTTGGCAGGCGGCGCGAGCGCACCTATACCGAGGTTGCCGAAGTCGATCCCGAGCGCCGCCGCCAGGGCCGGCAGGAAGATCAGGCTGCCGATGATCGGCACGATGCCGTTCCAGAGGAGGTTGAATTCGCCGCGGCGCTCGCGCAGGTAAAAGACCAGGTTGCTGAGGTTGGTAAGGATGTAGATCACCACCACGATGATGCCGGCGATCGTCCCCAGCAGCGCAAAGGCGGGCAACGGACCCCCCGCGGCGATCCCGAGGAGGACAGCAAGCAGGATGCCGCCCACCGCCTGGACGTTCACCGCCCAGTAGGGCGTGTTGAACCGGGGATGGATGCGAGCCAGCAATCGAGGCAGCAGCCCGATACGCGCCAGCGAGTAGCCGACCCGGGTGGCGGCGTTGGCACCGGCGTTGGAATTGGCGATGGCGCTGTTGAGGACCGCGAGGATAACGATCACGAGGCCCGGACCCCAGACAGCCTGCGCCATGCCCGACCAAGGGTCGTTGTTGTTGAAGGCCGCGAAGCCTTTCGCCATCTTGCTCGGGCCGAAGTACACAGTGGCGGCGTAATAGCAAAAGAGATAAAAGAGTCCGATCAGCAGGGCCGACAGGATGACCGCCCGAGGGATCGTCTTACGCGGCTCTCTCGCCTCTTCGGCAAGCGGCGCTGCGGCCTCGAAGCCGATGAAGGCAAGAATGGCATAGATCATCCCGGGGAAGACAGAGCCGAAGCCTTTGGTATTGCCGGAGTCGGGGGTGAACACGGCCAGCGTGTTGTTCCCGCCGGCGGCCACGATCAGCGTGATGGCGAGCGCGACGAAGACCACGATCTCGAAGGTGCCGAGCGCGACGCCGGTCCTGGTCGAGAGCCTGATGCCCCGGTAGGTCAGCACCCAGACGATCAGTCCGGCGATCACAGCGAAAGGCGCCCAAAGCCAGAGCGGCCAGCCAAAGTGCGAGTTGAGGTTGGCAGCGAGCTCGTTGCCGAAGATCAGGTAAAGCAGCGGGGCTACCACCGGCTCGGCCATCATGAAACCCCAGGCAACAAGGAAGCCGACGTAGGGATGAAGGCCACGCGCGCTGTAGGTATAGAGACCGCCCGCGGACGGGAGATGCCGGGCCAGCTGCCCGATACTCACCGCGACGAAGAGGCAGGCGATGAGGGCAAGCAGGACGGAAAGCGGCAGGCTGCCTCCGGCATAGGGCGCTCCGACGATGATCGAGAAGGCGACCGCTGCTGCCGGCGCCATGTGGGTGATCGACTGAAACAGTGTCGGTGCCAGGCCAACGGCATCACGCTGAAGCCCGGCCGGTGGGACCGCTGCGCTCATTCCTTCCTCCTCTTGCGAGAACGCCCCCGTTGTGCGGCAAGATAACATCTCGCCGCCGACCCGTAAACCCCGGTAGGTTTTTACGTGACCTGGTTACCGGCCCCTATTCAATGTGCTCCTCGCGAGCGGCAAAGACGTCCGGCGATTCCCATACCCGCACCGCGATGGTCTCGATCTGGCTGTCAACCAGCGGCTGCCGAAGGCGATCCAGCAGGTAGGAGGCAACCTCTTCCGCGGTGCTGTTTCGGCCCGCAAACGCCGGCATCTCGTTGAGGTCCCTAAAGTGCAGCGTCTCCATTTCCGCCCGGAGCGAGGCGCGCAGCCGCCCGATGTCGTAGAGCGCGCCGTCCGCACGCAGGGAGGTCCCGGAGAGGACCACCTCGACCCGGTAGGTGTGGCCATGCTGGCGTGTTGCTGGACCGAAATCACCCTCGAGCCGGTGGGCCGCCTCGAAGGAGTCAAAAACCCCAACTTCAAACATAGGTGAAGAGCACCTGCACGGTCTCCTCCGGCCGCTCCGCCATCAGCCGGTAAGCGCGGGGCGCATCCTTTTGGACAAACCGGTGAGTGACCAGAGGTGCCGTCTGCAGGCCGCCTAGAAGATCGAGCGCCAGGCTGGTTCGGCGGGCCATCGTCCAGCGCGGCATCAGTGCGGGGTCGAGGCTGGAGACCTGGGAACTGACGATCCGCACCCGGCCGCGGTGAAAATGCCCGCCGAGATCGACGCCGACCGGCCTGGTTCCATACCAGGAGCAGGCCACTACTGTCCCCTGGAAGCCGACGCTATCGATCGCCCCGGTGAGGGCCGAAGGGTTGCCGCTGACCTCGATCGCGAGGTCGGCACCCTTACCGTCTGTCCGCCGAAGTATCTCTCCCTTCAGGTGCGCGCCGGGAGCGAGCACCAGGCTTGCCCCGACGGCGGCGGCCAGCTGTCGCCGCTTATCGATCGGATCCACCGCAATCACGCTCGCCGCCCCCGCCCGGCGGAGCATTTGAATGATCAACAGGCCCACGACGCCGGCACCGAAGACCACGGCCCGATCTCCAAGCCGCGGATGGGCATCGAGCACCACGTTGACTGCAGTCTCGACATTGGCGAGAAAAACTCCCTCTTCCGGTGAGAGACCGGGCGGCAGCCGAATGGCGGCGTCGGCCGGCACGACATAGCTTGATTGATGCGGCTGATGAACGAATACCAGGTCGCCGCGCGCCAATCCCTCGACCGCGCTGCCAGCCTGGTCGACTCGGCCGACACTGGCGTAGCCGTACTTGATGGGAAAGGCGAAACTCCCGGCAAGCGTGGGCAGGTCGAGGCTGGTCAAAGGGTCGACCTGGCCGCGATAGACGAGCAGCTCGGTACCCTGGCTGACGCCGGAGCAGATGGCGCTCACCCGGATGTCTTTGGGCCCGGGGTCTGGCAGCACCTCTTCGCGTAGCTCGACCTGCTCCGGCCCGGCAAACCAGATGGCGCTGCCTCGGGCGGAGGTGCTCACGAGGTCAACCGGCGAGCGCCGCTGCCGAAGCAACCTCTCCGTCGAAGATGACATCGTCACCGCAGGCAGCGAAGCTCGAGCGCGAGAAGCTCAGCGCATCCCGCAGGCGCTCGATCCCGAGGTCCCCAACCGCCTCGATTCCCTGCCCGATCAGCCGGGGCGCCACACAGACGATCAGGCGATCGCAGAGCCCGGCCTTCAGCACCGAGGTGATGATGGCGGCGCCCCCTTCAACCAGCAGCGAGCCGATTCCACGTTGGGCCAGCAGCCTGACGGCATCGACCAGGTCCACCCGCCCAGCCGGATCCAGCGCTGCCACCAGCAGCTCGGCACCGGTTGCCGCGATCGCGCGGCGACGCGCTTCCTGGGCCTCGATGGTCGTAACCACGATGGTTGAGGCAGCGTCATCGCTGAGCACGTGGGCGTCGACCGGCATTCGCAGGCGGCTATCGATCACGACACGCCGTGGAGACGGCGCCTTGACCAGCCTCGTGGTCAGGCGCGGATTGTCCGTGACGACGGTGCCAACACCTACCAGCACCGCGTCGTGAGTCCCGCGCAACCGGTGGGCTAACTTGAGGGACTCCTGGCCGCCGATCCACTGCGAGTCGCCGGTGCGCGTGGCAATCCTTCCATCGAGGCTCTGCGCGTAGTGGACAGTGATCAACACGGAGGCGGGCTGGGCAGGTTCAGCAGGTGCCCCATTCGGTCGCGCTTCGTACGCAGGTAGCCGGCGTTCGAGCGATTCACCGGCATCTCCAGCGGCACGCGCTCCACCACCTCTATACCGTGTCGAACCAGCGCCTGATGCTTGAGCGGGTTATTGGTCAGCAGCCGTACGCGCCTGATGCCCAGGTGGCGCAGGACTGCGACCGCGTCCCCGTATTCGCGCGCATCGACCGGAAGCCCCAGGGCCGTGTTGGCGTCAACCGTGTCGAGACCCCGGTCCTGAAGCGCGTAAGCGCGGATCTTGTCGACGAGCCCGATGCCGCGGCCCTCCTGGTGGAGGTAGAGGAGCAGCCCGCTTCGGGAACGAGCGAGGCGAGCCAGCGACGCGTCCAGCTGGGTGCCGCAATCGCAGCGCTCCGAGCCCAGCACGTCCCCCGTCAGGCACTCAGAATGGAGGCGCAGCAGGACCGGACCCGGAGAGAGCGGCCCATGGGCCAGCCCGACGACCTCGCTCGAACTGCTCCCCACCTGGAAAACCGAAATCCTGAAGGGGCCGAATCTGGTCGGAAGGGCCGCTTCCGCGAGGCGGACCACCGGGGGCTCGGGGCGTGGGGCAATCATGGTTCTATTGTGCCGACCAAAACGGCTGAGCTCCAACTGCCGAGTTCATATCATGGCCGGAAGATGCCGCCGCCCTCGCCCGTCCTGCGGGTTTCACTACTGACCAGGGGCGATCCCTGGCAGCGCACCGGCGGACATCTCTACAACCAGCGGATGGCCCAGGCGGCGCCCCGGCATGGGGCGCGAATGGAGATCCTGGCCACCCCCGAGCGACCCTTTCCCCTGGCGGCACTGAACATCCCTGCGACGCTTCGCCGGCTTGATGGTGCTCAGATCGTGGTGCTGGACAGCATCGTTGCCGCTGAGAGTGTGCCCTTTATCCGCAGCTCGGCCCGCCGGCAGGTGGTGGCGCTGTTGCACCAGGTGCCCGGTGGGGTGGATCACGGCCACCTTCGGACTGCCATCCAGGCGCGCCTCGACCGGCGTGCATACCGAGCGGCGTCGAGGCTGATCGTTGTCAGCGAGTATCTCGCTGCTCAGATGGAGCGGTCCGGCTTCGACCGAGGACGAATCACGATCGTACCGCCCGGCCGCGATCTGGTTCCGATGGTCCCGGGCCAGCCCGCGGGCGATCTCAGGCAGGGCCGCGCCACCGCGCTGCTCTGCGTCAGCAACTGGAGGCGCAACAAGGGAGTCGGATTTCTTCTCGAGGCGCTTGCCCGACTCCCCATGGAGACAGCCACTCTTCACCTGGTCGGCGACGATCGAGGCGATCCCGGCTACGTGCGAGAGCTTCGCGCGCGGATTGAGAACGACGATTTGCGTCGCCGTGTCGTGGTCCACGGGTCCCTGGCGCCGGCGGCCCTTGCCGGCCTCTACCGAACCGCGGATATTCTGGTTTTCCCCAGCCTGCGCGAGGCTTACGGGACGGTCTGCGCTGAGGCGATGGCTGCCGGCCTGGCCGTGATCGCCTCCAGGACAGATAACCTGCCTTACCTGGTGCGAGACGGTGTCGATGGATTGCTCTGCGAACCGTCAGACGTTGATGGGCTGGCCGCCGCGATAGAGATACTTGCCGTGGATCCGAATCTCCGTCGCCAGCTGGCGGAGTCGGCCCGCCGCCGGGCGCTCGCCTTCCCGACCTGGGAGGAGTCCGCCGGCCTGTTTTTTCGCGAGCTGCGTCAAGTCGCGGACAGCGGTGGTCAAGGGGCCGGGGCCAGGTCGGTGTAGTCGTTGATGATCAGTTGGTGGCTGGCGCCTGGCGAGGAATCCAGCCCCCAGCTCTTCGAGTACGGTGTGCTCGACTGCGACAGCACCTTGCCGGTCGCGTCCCGGGTGACAAAGGTGCTGGTCCCCTGCAGCTTGACTCCGACCAGTCGTGACGCCTGGCTGCTGAACTTGGGCAGGTAGAGGGCAAGGCTGACTTTATCGAAGCTGTAGGTCTTCTGGATGATCTTGCCGGCGGCGATGTCCTGCTTGACGACATCCGTGAATTCGTTCAGCCCGTCGGCCGTCGCCCCGGTGGCCGCAAGCGACAGGTCGTGAGCGCGGCGGGCCTCCGATTCGATGATCAGATCAAGTACGGCGTCCCCTGCCATCCGGGTGGCGGTCGTGGCGGTCATCGACTGGTCAAAGGCGACGACGTTCGAGCTCACGCTGACGGTTGGAATCGCAGGCAGTATCCAGACCAGGGCAGAGACGGAGGCCGGTCCTGAATTTCCTGGTGGGGGCAGGGCGCCGGCGGCAGAGCCAGAGACCCAGCTCGCGACGCCGGGCCCGGCGCCGACTTTTAGCGGTAGCGGCGGAGTCGAGCCATCGGCGAGGCCGGCCGCGGGCTGCGGACTGTGCGTCGAAAGGTCAGCGGCGGCTGGAATGCCGCCGACCAATATGAGAGCGGCCGTGACCGCTACGGGCAGGCGCCAGCGCGCGCCTCTGGGCCCCCTGGCCCGGCCACGTGACTCCAGCGGGCCCAGCAACCGCGCCAGCGCGAAGCGAAGACTGCAGGCAATCGGAAGGCTGGCAAGAATTGCCGTCTTGGTCCAGAACTCCAGTGTGGTCGGCGCCAGCAGCAACACCGACAGGATCGCAACCAGGATTCCGAATGCGAGCCGCGCCAGTGGTCCGTCGGGAACCGTTCGCGGGTCCGGGATCATGAACAGTCCGAAGACCAGTAGCTCCGGAGACGTGACCAGCACCTGCCATAGGTCCTGTCCACACATCGGTGCAACATGCCAGCTGGCGACCATGCAGTGGTCCGGCGCCGCGGCCAGCGCCAGGGCGGTTAAGGCAGCGAATCCAGCCATGAAGCCCAGCTCGAGTCCGAGCAGGCGAAGCTCCCAGCCGATCAGCAGCCCGCCAACGATCAGCACGGCGTAGGTAACGATCAGCCAGGGCCCCGGCGGAATCCACCAAAGATCCTGGGGCTCGGTGAGACGCGAGCCGAGCGCTGTAAAGGCAATCACGAGCCCCAGGTTGGAGGGGTTGAAGACATGCCGGCCACGCCAGCGGATCAAGTACTTGGAGGCCATCGAAATAGCAACCACAGCGATGAAGATCCAGATTCCCTTCAGACTCCACCACTGGCCGTGGAGCGTGCCGGGTGTGCGCAGGATGAAAGCGGCGCTGTTGCCGGTTAGCAAGCCGCTGGCTGGCCACATGATCGCCCTGTCCTTGAAGAAGGCGACCACGAACTCGATCAGGGCGCCGGTCACCAGGCAGATCAGAATTTGAGCTACTGAGAGCCGGAAGCCGAGCACAGTCTGCCCGAGTACCTGGAGGGTGACCAGCACTGCGGCGACGTGCATCCGCGGGTCGCGGATGCTGGGAAGGATGACAGCGTATTCCCGCCCGAACAGGCGGACTGCCCGGCGCCTGCCCCTTCTGGCT
>DASWQQ010000303.1:0-11113 GCA_036403615.1 Candidatus Dormiibacterota bacterium
AGCATCCAATACGCACCTGGCCCGCCATAGCCAGACTCTACCGGCAGCCGCCGCCGGAGCGGTTCGTCACCTGGGCCCAGCAGGCGCCCCCGGGATTCCTATTTGCCGTCAAGGGAAGCCGGTATATCAGCCACATCAAGCGGATGGCTGTGGAGCAGAAGTCGATCGATCTGGTGGTGGAACCTGCGCAAGGCCTTGGAGACAAGCTCGGCCCCATCCTCTTCCAGTTCCAGGCGAACTTCCAGCTGGACATGCCCCGGCTGGAGGCATTCCTACCAATGCTGCCCGGCGGGCACCGCTTCACGCTCGAATTCCGGCATGAGTCCTGGTTGATCCAACCGGTCTTCGACCTACTACGTTCCCGCGGAATCGCCCTCTGCATACCGGACCATCCGAAGATGCCGCAGTCGCTGGAGGTGACCGGCGACTTCACCTACGTGCGCTTCCACCTGGGAGCGCGTGGAATCGGCTACAGCAGGTCCGCCCTGGAAAAGTGGGCGGAGCGGGTCAAGGAATGGAGCGCGTCCGGGCTGGACGTCTTCCTCTACTTCAACAACGACATGGAAGGCTACGCCATCAAGGACGCCGAAACCCTGAAGACAATGCTGCCTTCCTGATCTCCCACTTGCCGATCAGGACGCCAAGGGCAAGGCCAACCGCTGCCAGCAGGGCGATGAAGATTGCGGGGGTGTCCGAGGCGTTTCCGCTGCTCAGCAGGGCGCCAAGGAGAATCGCGGCGCCGCCAACCGGAGCCAACACGATTACGTACCAGCGGCGGATGGCGAAACCGACGACCAGTCCGATTAAGAACGGAAGGGCAACCGTCATGCCCGCAGCTTACGCCGCTGGCTACTGGAATTCAATTGGCCGGAGTACGGGAAGGCCGGGATTCGAACCCGGGGACCGGAAACACCCGATCAAGCGCTTAGCAGGCGCTCGCATTCGACCACTCTGCCACCTCCCCGCGCGAGGCCCTCGCAGTTTACCCTGTTTCCATGCAGGAATCAGCCGACGAGCAGTGGTCGAGGTACGGCCGGGCTCTGATCGCCTCCATGAGCGAGGTGCTCCAGGAGACACCCGAGGAGAGCCATGCGAACCTCCTCGAGACGGCTGATTACTGGCTTTCGCTTGGACTGACTCTGGGCCTCCGCGAACCGAAGCAGGCCAGCGATCTCCTCCAGGTGATCGAGGCTCATGAGCCAGAGCGGGGTGAACTGGCGAGGGACGCCGGCAGCCTCATCGGTGAGATCTTCGAGTGAGGCGCCGGGGCCTCGTATCCCAGATGTACGCGGCGGCCCGACTCGCAAACGATATCTCGACACTCGCCTCGGGCAACCCTCAACGGATCGCGCGGCGTGCCAAGAACAAGATCGTCGGGCGAGCACTTGGCCGCGCCGGGCTGTGGCGTTGGCTCTGGCGCTGACCTTACCTAGAGCTTGAGGCGCTCTGCGGCCTGGCGCAGGTCACGGATGAAAGCCTTCATCTCGAACTGGCGGCTCTCCTCGTCCGGCGCGCGCAGGATCGACGAGGGGTGAACCGTGGCCATCGTCAGTGGCAGCCCCGGCGGCTGGATGAACTCGCCCCGTTGACGCGTCACGCGGAAGGCCGGGCCTAGCAGCGCCTGTGCCGCTGTCGCCCCCAGGCAGACGAGAAGCTCCGGCGCGATAACCGAGATCTCCGAGTCGAGCCAAGGGCGGCATGCGGAAATCTCCGCGGCATTCGGCTTCTGGTGCAGTCGCCTCTTTCCCTGGGGCTTCCACTTGAAGTGCTTGACCGTGTTCGTGATGTAGACGGTGGTTCGCTCGATGCCCGCCTCTGCCAGCGCCTCGTCGAGTACTCGGCCTGCAGGTCCGACAAATGGCTTGCCCTCGATATCCTCCCGGTCCCCCGGCTGCTCTCCCACCATGATTACTCGGGCGCCCGGTTGACCCTCGCCAAAGACCGTCTGGGTGGCGTCCTTCCAGAGATCGCACGCCCGGCAGTCGACGGCGGCTTGCTTCAGCCCGGGGAGTGTCTTCTGCTCGAGGCCCGCGCTAGGTCTGTGTCCGGTCAAGTGGAAGCCCCAAGGTGAACTCGCTACCCTGTCCCGGCGTCGAGGTCGCGACGATGTCACCGCCGTGCAGGCGTGCCAGCTCCCGAGCCAGGTAGAGGCCGAGGCCGGTACCTGGAACATCACCACGTGGCGCGAGTCGGCTGAAACGAACGAAGAGACGGTCCATGTCCTGCGGATCAATGCCAATCCCGTGGTCGATGACGGAGAGCAGCGCCCGCTCACCAGCGCTTGAGAGGCGCACCAGCACGGGCCCGCCCTCGGGTGAGTATTTGATCGCGTTGTCGAGCAGGTTTCCAATGATGATCTCGAGTCGCATGACATCTGCCATGACGGGGAGTCCGACATCGGCATCATCCTCCAGGATCATCTGGTGGCGAGGAGTCAGGGTGGACTGGGCGTTCCGAACGCTTCGCTTGACGACCTCGCGCAGGTCAACACGCTTCAGCTTCAGCTGGAGACGCCGGTCTTCGAGCCGGGCAGCCTCGACCATCTCGTTGGCGAGCATGTTGATCTGCGCGGCCTTCGCCTTGAGGACGGGAAGGACGGGCATCATCTTGGGCGGCAAAGTTCCGAGCGAGCCGTCCTCGATCATCGACAGGTAGCCACGCAACATGGCGGCGGGCCCCCGCAACTCATGTGATGCGAGATGCAGAAATTCCGATTTAGCCTTTTCGAGCTCCGCAAGTTGCTCCGCCTTGGCACGCAAGCGGTTCGCCTCGCGTTCCTGGCGCTGGCGCGTCCCTTGCTTCTCATTCGTTTCCTGCACCAGCACCATGATGTGGCGGACCGCATCCTTCCCATGACGAACCGGATACGCATCGAGATTCCAGATCCGCTCAGCCTCGGAGCCTTCCGCGCCCTGAGTGGCGAAATAACTGCGGGGCTCGCGGCTGGCTTTGACCCGTTTGAATAGTTCCACGACGGCATCCCGCTGGTCGCGTTCGAACACCTGGTCGAGAAGCTGACCGGGTCGCGGAGAATCAGTCAGGCCGAGCAGGCGAACAAATTCGCGGTTCCCGGAACGAAAGAGGAATTCGTCGAGCTCCACCTCGAACAAGCCGACTCCAATTGGGAACGCTTCGATGACATCAACGAGGATCTGGGCATCCGTCTCCGTACCTCCCGGCTCGCCCACGAATGCCTGATCGTTCGTGGCGCGTTCGGGCTGAATCACGCGCGCGCCGCCAGCTCATCGCGACGCAGTTGCCAGTATTGAAGGCGGCGCTGAAATTTTGAAGCCTCAGCATCGATGGCCGTGATGTCGGTCTTGGCCACCTCGTCGCGGGCAGCGTCGGCCATGTCGGGCACTATCTCGTTCGCTGTGGCCAGCAGTTGGCGCTTGAAGCCCAGCAGGTCCTGGTAGACGCGAATCCAATGATCGGCGTCGTGTACCTGTAACGTCTCGGGGTCCTCCCCATCCAACAGGCGGTCGGGATCCGCCCCCTCGGCGGCAGCGATTTGCCCCCGGGTAGGCGCTTTTTCAGGGGCCAGCACCTTTGCGTCAGCGCCGGTCGCATCACGCTTGCGGCTCACTCGCTCTCCCTTGCCACTTCCTAGCCTGCCAGATGTGATAGGGATTATATAATATTCAGGGGGATTGCGGCTAACACTTCGTCCATTTGATGCCACACGGCGGCCACTCTCGTGCCAACTCCACATACACCTCGAATCAATTCTGAAGTTAGACTGACGGGAATACATGGACGACGCCTCTAATTCGATTCGTCTCGCCCCCGGCCGGGACGGGACCGCACCGGGAGCCGTCATGGTCATCGGCGGCGCCGAGGACAAGCTGGGAGAGAGGGTGATCCTCGCCCGTTTCGTGCTCCTAGCCGGCGGACCCGAAGCTCGCATCGCGGTGATCAGCACGGCCTCGACTCTCGGTGAGGCCGCCACCGAACTCTATCGTCAGATCTTCAGCCGCCTGGGCGTGAGCGACGTCCGCGGCCTTCGACCTGAGACGCGTGAGGAGGCCAACGACCCGAAAGTCGTTGAGACACTCAAGGGTGCCACCGGCATCTTCATGACCGGAGGCAACCAGCTGCGACTCTCCTCCGTCATCGGTGGTACCAAGCTCGGCGCGGCGATCCTGGAGGCTCACGGCCGCGGTGCCGTGGTTGCCGGGACCTCTGCAGGCGCCAGCGCCGCCGCGACCCACATGATGGCCTTCGGCAGCTCGGGAGCGACGCCCAAGCACCGCATGGCCCATGTATCGGTCGGTCTCGGCCTGCTCGTCAACGTCGTCGTCGATCAGCATTTCGAGCAGCGAACCCGGCTCGGCCGCCTGCTTGCCGTGGTGGCCCAATCCCCCGCACTCATCGGTCTCGGGCTCGACGAGGACACCGCGGCCATTGTCGACGCCCATGACGTCCTCGAAGTGATCGGCCGGGGATCGGTGACCATAGTCGACGGCTCCGATGTCATCACCGATGCCTTTCACGCCAGCGGCCACAAACCGATGATGGTCTCCAACGCTCGCCTTCATTCGTTGCCTTCGGGTTACAGGTTCGACTTGAGGAGCCGTCGAGTGCTCCCCCTGGATGTCAGCCGTAACGAGCGGGTGACCACACTCGCCCAGGGTCGCATAGGTAAGCTGGCCCGCCAGGTGGCGGCTGAGGGCGCGGACAGCCGCGCACCCGAACGGCGGAGGTACCGCCAAGAGGACCGTAAGGCCTCGGAGTGAGCGACGCGCGCGCTGAGGCCAGCGTCGAGAGAGACGGGGACAGCGAAAAGCCCACCGGCCCCCAACCGCCTGCCCGACCCGACCTACGGATCCTGGAGAGCCAGGTACTGCGAGGACCGAACTACTGGTCTTATGAGCCTGCGATCCGGCTCCTGGTCGACCTGGGTTCGCTCGAGCACTGGCCTTCGAATACCCTTCCACTCTTCAATGAGGCGCTCGTCGATCTCCTTCCGGGCATCAAGGATCACGGCTGTTCGCTGAACCGGCCCGGCGGTTTCATCGAACGCCTCAAAGACGGGACCTGGCTCGGTCACGTCGCCGAGCACATCGCGATTGAGCTGGAGCGGGAAGCGGGCGGGTCGACCACACGAGGAAAGACTCGCAAGGCGGGAGCTCCCGGTCACTACAACGTTATCTACGGCTACAACGAGGAGCAGGTCGGGATCGCCGCCGGAAAGCTGGCGGTTCGCCTCGTCAACCACCTCGTCGAAGCCAACCCGACTTTCGATTTCGTGGCCGAGCTGGAAAGTCTCGTACTCCTCGCCGAGCGTGCCGCCTTCGGTCCCTCGACCCAGGCAATCCTCGATGAGGCCGCCAGACGTGACATCCCCTATATCCGCCTTAACGACCAGTCCTTCGTTCAACTGGGACAGGGAAAGTACCAGCAGCGTATCCGCGCCACCATGACGTCCCGGACGTCCGCGCTCGGCGTTGACATCGCCGGGGACAAAAAGCTGACCACGTCATTGCTGGCAGCGGCCGGCCTGCCCGTCCCTCGAAGCGAAATGGTGCGCTCTGCAGACGAGGCTGTGCTGATCGCCACACGAATCGGATATCCGGTCGTCACCAAGCCGCTCGATGGCAACCATGGTCGCGGTGTCGGGCTCGAGCTTCGCAATGAATCCGAGGTGCGCGACGGCTTCGCAAAAGCCGTACGGCAGACACGGAGCGGGGTGGTGGTGGTCGAGAGCTTCGTGACCGGTAACGACTATCGCGTACTGGTCGTGGACGGCCACATGGTCGCAGTCGCTCAGCGGATGCCCGCCCATGTGATCGGAGACGGCGAGCATAGCGTCCGGGCGCTGGTGGAGATCACCAACCGGGACCCGCGGCGAGGTATCGGCCACGAGAAGGTCCTCACCCGGATCAAGATAGATGACGCCGCGGAGCAACTCGTTAGGCGCCAGGGCTTCAGCCTTGACGATGTCCCGCCCAAAGACACCATGGTCAAGCTCGCCGCCACCGGCAATATGTCCACGGGTGGAATCTCCATCGACCGTACATGGGAGGCCGATCACGACAACATCGAGATTGCGGAAGAGGCGGCCAGGGTTGTCGGTCTCGATGTTGCCGGCATCGACTTTCTCGCGCCGGACATCTCGCAGCCTGTAAGGGAAACGGGAGGCGCAATCGTCGAAGTCAACGCGGCGCCGGGTTTCCGGATGCACACCCACCCAACCGAAGGCGAACCGCAGTACGTTGCCAAGGCTGTCGTCGACCTTCTCTTCCCCACCGGTACGCCGGCGCGCATACCGATCGTCGCGGTAACGGGCTCTAACGGCAAGACAACGACGGCCCGCATGATCGCCCACATCGTGAAAGGGCTTGGCCACAAAGTTGGTCTCACCTCAACCGACGGCATCTACATCGATGGCCGGCTGGTCCGGCAGGCGGACGCGAGCGGCCCTCGCTCCGCTCGCATGGTGCTGCAGAACCCGCGCGTCGATTTCGCCGTCTTCGAGGTGGCCCGCGGTGGCATTCTGCGAGAGGGCCTCGGCTACAGCTCCAACAATGTGGCGGTTGTTCTCAACGTTACGGGAGATCACCTCGGACTGAAGGAGGTCAACTCCTTGCGGCAGCTGGCTGCCATCAAGCGCGTCATCGTCGAGGCGGTGCCCCGCAACGGCACAGCTGTCTTGAATGCCGACGACGAGCTGGTGGCAGACATGCGCAACCACTGCAGCGGATCGGTGACCCTTTTTTCGATGCGGCCGAACAACGAACTGGTGGAGCGATGGGTACGCCGCGGGCGCAAGGCCTTTGTCCTGCAGCCGGACCCAAGTGGCGGCGAGATAATCGTCATGCGCGAAGGTCGCCGGAGCACACAGATCACCTGGGTTCACATGGTGCCGGCAACCTTCGAGGGCCGCGCCCGTATGAATATCCAGAACGCGCTCGCGGCGGCGGCCGCCGCCAATGCCGCCGGAGCCCACGTGCACGACATCAGGCAGGGACTCCGCAGTTTCCACCCATCCTTCCACGAGGCACCCGGACGGCTCAACCTCTTCGAGCTGCATGGAGTCAAGGTGATCGTCGACTACGCGCACAACGCGCACGGACTCGAGGCGGTCGGCGATTTCGTCGAACGGCTCGCCGCGCCCGACGGGCTCAAGCCGCCCACCTGCCGTCGGATCGCTGTGATCGCAACTCCCGGCGACAGGCGCGACGAGGACATGCGCGAGCTTGGCAAAGTGGCCGCGCGTTTCTTCGATGAGTTGATAGTCCGCGAGGACGCCAACCCACGCGGGCGCCAGCGGGGCGAGATCGCGGCGCACGTCATGGAAGGCGTGGAGCAGGCGAAGCCGAGCCGCGTGCAGCGGGCCGAGATCATTGTCGACGAGCGCCAGGCGATCGATGCCGCGCTTACCCGCGCCGAGGCGGGAGACCTCGTGCTGCTCTGCGTTGACAAGCCCGCTGACACCTGGCGTGATCTCGAGGCGCGCCGCGCCGTTGCGCGCAACGGAGAGCAGAGCCCGAGCGGCTAGCGGTCCCGCGAACGCCGGACCAGCGCCTTGACGCGATCCGGTCCAAGAGAGATAGCCCCGTGCTCTTTCATGTAGGCGAAGATCTCCGGTCGCTGCGCCAGGGCCGTGATCGCGAGCACATCTCGGTCCGATCCTTCCGCGACCATCCATTTCAACGCCGTCATCTCGTCGGCGAAGGCAGGTGGTACCGGGTGGCCTCCGTCGACGACGCCCGCCTGCAGCCGCTCGACGAGGTCTTTCGGGTCGCGACCTCGGAGGTAGCGCCGCAATTCCGCGACGGCAACGCGATCAGCGCCGCGCGCCGCGGTGTAACCCAGCCGGTGGACGATGGCGTTGGTTCGATCACCCGCGATGCCGAAGGTGAGCCAGATCCGGGCCCCCGGTGCCCGCAGACCGCGGCAGATCTCTATCAACCCAATCATGCCGTCCTCGTTGTGGGCGTAATCGACGACGATGATCTTGCCCTCCAGCTCGAACAGGTTCGCTCTTCCCGGGTTCCGCTCTGGCTCGAGGATGAAGGAGCGCAAGCCTTTGACAATCCCTTCCTCCGGTACACCGACCGCCAGTGCGGCCGAGGTTGCGGCCATCGCATTGCGCAGGTTGTGGCTGGAGATCCCGGCCAGGGTTACAGGTATGTCTTCGACAGGGAGCAGTGCGTGAACATCCCGGCGTGAGCTCATCACGACCAGGGACCCGTCCAGGACCGTTGTGACGCGGCCACGATCGTCCAGGGTCGAGCGCACAGCCGGGTGGTCGACGTCGAGGGAGAAGATCCAGGTACGCCCGGTTGCCTGGCGTCGCATGGCCAGAACCCGAGGGTCATCGGCGTTGAGCACGTCCCAGCCATCCGGTTTGGTGATCCGCGTGATGCTGGCTTTGACCTCGGCCAGCTGGTCCAGCGTCCGGATGCCGTACTGGTCAAGGTGATCCTCGCTGATGTTTGTGACCACCGCGACGTCGTTGTGCGAGGTTCCGATGCCGCGCAGCAGGATCCCACCGCGCGCCGTTTCCAGCACGGCGAGCTGTAGTCCAGTTGTCCCCAGCGCCCGGGCGGCGCCAGCGAATCCCGAGTAGTCGCCATCCTCTATCAGGGTCTCGTTGTGATAGACACCGTCGGTGGTGGTGCAGGCCACCCTCCAGCCGGCCTCACGGGCGAGGTGCGCGGTCAGGCGTACCGTCGTTGTCTTGCCGTTGGTGCCCGTCACTGCGATCACCGGTACCGTTGGGCTCAGGACCGTGGGCGCCGGACCGGGCTCGACTCCCTTCAGCCGCTCAGCGATCTCCTCCACGGCGTGCTCGAGAGATCGACGGCCGTCGAGGCTGAGCAGCATTAGACCGGGCAGCTCGGCGGCAAACGCCTCGGCCGCCCGCCGGCGGCGCCAGGGAAAAGCCACCACGATCTCGTCCGCCTCCGCCCCGGGCCTGGCTCGCACGGCAAGCTGGGTTTTTGTCGCGCGGGCGAGTACGCGCGTCAACTGTCCCGCCAGCCGGGCTACATAGCGACGCCTCTGCTCGCTGCCGACTGCGCCGGGTTTCGCGACGGAGGAGAGCCCGGCTCGGTTTGCGAGACGCTCAGTTCGGTCCTCCGATGCGTTCAGCCAGCCCGGCACAGACACGGTGAGCTTGACGGCAGGGCAGGGGAAGTAGAGGTTCGGGCCATCGAGCACCCGCAACTCGACCTGCCGGACCTGCTCCGCCGGCGGCGTCTCAGCCGACCGGGGCCGACTCACGCGCGACTACATCCGCGAGCGCGGCGATGAAGGCAGGCGAGACGTTGGGCATCTCCATCCGGTGATAGGCGATTCCAGCCGCCTCCGCCTGCTCGCGGGCCGCGACGTCGAGATCGTAGAGGACCTCGAGGTGATCGGCGCAGAACTGCAGCGGTGCGATCAGGGCATCCGTGTGCCCCGCCTTCTTCAGCACTGGCAGCACGTCGAGCAGGTCCGGTGTCAGCCAGGGCTCGGGCGAGTGGCCCGCGCTCTGGTAGGCGAACTGCCAGCGCGATCGCGGCAGTGAAACCGCATCCGCCACCGCGGCGGCCGTATCCGTGAGCTGGGTGATGTAACCCGGGTCTTTTTGTATGACGGAAAGCGGGACGCTGTGCGCCGTGAAGATCACCGGCACCCGGTGACGATTCGCGCCGAATCTATCCAACCCGGTCCGCAAGCGTTGGGCCAGCGAAGCGATGAAGGCCGGCTCGTCGTACCAGGCGCCTGCCAGGTGGATGGCAACGCGATGCTCCAGCCTGGTGGATGCTGCATCGAGCGCGCGCTGATAGCCCGCGAGAATGATGGGCGAGAACTGCGGGGCCAGCACGATTGCGATGATGCTGTCGACGCCGGCGGCCGCCAGCCCTTGAACCGCGCCCTGGATCTTCGGTTCGGAGTGCAGCATGCCCACCGCGACCCGATACCGTGCCGGCCCGTCCTGGGCGTCAAGCTGCTGCTGCAGCGCCGCACCCTGCCTCCGGGTGATGTCTACCAGTGGGGATCGACCCACCACATCGTAGCGGCGCTCGAATTCGTGGATCAGGTCCTCCGGCACGGCCCGACCGGCGTAGACGCTCTCGAGGTAGGAACGAACACCGTCAGAAGTGGTGGCAGATCCATAGGTCATCAGCAGGATGCCGGTCGACATGATCGCAGGATATCAAGGGTCCAGGCTACGAGCCGGAATGTCAGCCGATCAGGATCGACGGTATCTGATGGAGAGCGTTTTTCCGCAAACGCCGCAGGGCCGTCCGACGATGCCCCACGCCTCGTCCCCCACGCACCAGCTCAAAACGCTCATGTCGGCGAGCAGATCCCGGCGGTGACCTTCGCAAACCGGGATCGGCTTGAGCCACTGGGTAACGGACTGACCCCTGTCGTCGAGGCCGGTGAAGACGTTTGCGGAGGCGAACAGTGTGCCTGCGGTAGGCACCTTGCACCTGACGCACGGGGTTAGCGGTCCATCCAGCTCGCTGAGCGCCGCATCGGATTGAAGTGCTGCCACGACTTTGCTCCTCGGAAGAGACTCCGCCCCGGCTTTGTAGCAGCAGCCGTGGACGCTGTCAAGCAGTTATCACGAAGTGCGGCCGGCAATCACCGACGCGGTTATTTCTGCCGCTATTTGTTGGTGAAAACCCGCCTGGTCACGGATGGTGAAGGCTCGGTCTCCGCACGAGCGGCCAGCGCCAGGAGCAGGGCGGCGATCCCCAGACCGCCACCCACCATTGGACGCCAGCCTCCGATACCGGCCTTCAGATGGATCAGGGTCAGGCCAACGTTTCCGGCCGCGACCAGTCCGGCAAGCCCCAGCGTGGCTCGCCGCTTTCCCGGTCCGTCCCCGCTCGTATAGCGAATCGATGCCACCAGGAGAAGCGCCAGCCAGAAGAGCAACCCGAGCACGGAACCCGCGGCCCGGCCGGGCGCATCGGTGAACATCGCTGTACGGGAGACCAGGAACTCTGCGACATCGGCGCTCCCGGCCAGCGATACAAGCATCAGCGCGGCAAGGGCGCTCCTGGTCGAGGCCACCTTCTCTGCCACACGTTCAATGGTGCCACAGGCAGCCGAAACGTCCGCCGATGGGATGCCCGTTGACAAACCCCTGGAAGGGCAGTATGGTTGG